>CAZGIN010000015.1:0-14185 GCA_964526585.1 uncultured Methanosarcinales archaeon | reverse complement strand
ATTTCCTTCTTGAGAAAGGGCTGATCCAGTATCCGTCTTTCTTCTCCAGTACAGGCCAGTATATTATCTCCTTAACAAGCTTATTCTTGATCCCTTTCCTGAGCTTTTCAAACTCAGAGAAGCTTTTTGCTGCAAGGTAAAGTTTTGTATCCCATTTCACATATTTCAGTTTAGAAAGATTTTCCTTTGTAGGGAATTCTTCAAAGAAGCTTATTATCATCTTAGGGGTTTATTCTTTTTTTCTTCCTACGAAATAGTATATCGCTGCTCCTATCACAAATCCGCCTATGACCATCACGCACCACAATATCTTTTTGTATCTTGTGCGTTTTGTCTTTAGGCAGTCCATAACCATGAAAAGCCAGAATACTACCAGCACTACCAATATTATTAGGCTTATCAGGCTTCCTGCGATATTTCCTGAAGGCACTAGCCCGAATCTTTTCGCTTCAGCTGCGCTATACACAGGCAGGACAAGATCTCCGTAATGGTTCACTGTTTCCTTGTTGTTGTAGTTGTCTTTGTATACAACTGTAAGGTTTAGGGGAACATCCTTCTTGTTGCAGCATGCGTATATCTCATATTCTGCGCTTTCAAAATCATCGCTGTCGATATTTCCTAGATAGACTTGTTTTGGGCTCAATACTTTGTAGTCTTCTGTATCGTCGAGATACATCGTAACGAAGTTGATTCCGCCGTGCCCTATATTTGATAGGCTTATCGTTACAGTTCCTTTTGATCCTGTTGTGTATAATGTTGATTTTTCTATGTTAAGGAGGTAATCTACATCTTCATCTACTACCAGGCCTATTATTCCGCTTTTTGTGTAGTTCTTCCCTTTGTTGTCTGTATACTGCAGGCTTAATGGGACTTTGTAAACTTGTGATTGTGCGTCTGAGTCTGTTATTATCCTGAAGCTTAGCACTGCTTCTTCTCCCTTGTCCAGCTGTTTTATCGTTTTTTCGCTGCTTGAGTCTATTGGTGTGAACGGCCTTTCTGTTGTTGATATTGATGTTGTCAATGCAGTCTCTTTGTAGAATTCCAGGTTTGCCCTTATGTCTGTCAATAATGTCTGGGCGTTGTTCTTTAGTTTTATGTTGACAGTTGCTTCCTGCCCTTGCTGTATCTTTTCAGGAACAGTCTCAACTGATGCTATTGACAACAGCGCATCCCTTTCCTGTATCCTTACTGCAAACGGCCCTGCTTCCTGCCATGTATTTCCGTTGTCTGTTGAGAAATATGCATCTATTGCTGTCGTTCCTTCTATCGCATCTTTATCTACTCTTAGCTTATAGTACACTACATATGCATCATTTCCTATTTGGTCTACATCAACATTTCCCAGTTTTTTGATCTTATCAGAAGTATCTAGTGAGAAAGGGTATTTTGGCTCTATCTTGAACTGCACCTTGTTTGCATTCACTCCTCCTATGTTCTCTACTTTGAACCTTACTTCTACATACTGTCCTGGAACTGCAGGATCTGGTACTTGATTCACAAGAGATTTTGCTGTAACCAATGAATTATAGTCTGAGCTCCCCCTCACTTCTATGTTTGAAGCGTCAGGATATACGTCTGCTGCCATAGCAGCTAAGGATAGAATAAAAATCATCAGTATCGGGATCAGTATCTTTCTCACTTTAGTCACCTTTATTTATTAGACTTACTGCCATTTAAATGCTTTACTATTTTTCCGTCCATCAGCAAGGCTACCCTGTCTGCTGCCATAGCTGTATGCTTGTCATGTGTCACCATCACTATTGTCTTTCCCTGCTTATGCAGTTTTTTCAGGAAATCCATTATTATCGTTCCTGTCTTGCTGTCCAGGTTTCCTGTTGGCTCGTCTGCAAGTATCACTTCAGGATCGTTTGACAAGGATCTTGCTATCGCAACCCTCTGCTGCTGTCCCCCTGATAGCTCTGTAGGCTTATGGTGCATCCTGTCTCCCAGGTCTACCATCGTCAGCAGCTCTTTTGCTCTCTGTATCCTTTTCATAGGGCTCCATCCCTGGAATATCATCGGAAGTGTTACGTTCTCAAGCGCTGTAAGCGTATTTATCAGGTTAAACTGCTGGAATATGAACCCTATTGTCTTTCCCCTTATCTGGGCAAGTTCTGATTCCCCCATCTTTGAGATGTCTTTCCCTTCAAGGTATACATGTCCGCATGTTGGGACATCCAGGCAGCCTACCATGTTTACTGCTGTGCTCTTTCCTGATCCGCTTGGCCCCATTATCGCTACAAATTCTCCTCTTTTTATCTCGAGGTCAAGCCCTCTTAGGGCTTCTACTTTCACATCTCCCATCTGGTAGACTTTGCATACGTTGTCCAGCCTTATTACTGTATTCTTCATGCCAAAAATACGAGATGAGCGTGATATATAAATTCTATGTTTATTAAATCATGCATAAACTATAAAAACTCCTTCCTGCTCCTTTGTTTTATGAGGCGTTCAGAAAAGAAGAAAAAGCATGCACAGCTTATTTTTGGGTTGTTTGTAGTAGCTTTGATGGTATTCAGCGCTTTTGGCTTTGTCATGTCTTATAGCTCTGGTTCTGGTTCAACTTATAAGTATGGGGATTACACTTTCAGGTCTACTGAGCAGGGCTTGAAGGCAAAGATAGGCGGCAAGACCTCTTATTTTACCAGCTTTCCAGGAGATCTGGAGGATATTGAGCTTCCTGCTTCAGTTGCTGCTTCTTTGAGCAATACAAAGATGGTCTATCTCACGTCAGATCCGGATTCAAGATTCTTCCGTGATATAGGGCTGGTTGAGTATTATTTCCAGGATGAGTTGAACGATCTTTTTGGTATTTATGGAGTTATCTCGATAACAAAGAATTCAACTTACCAGCTTCCTGTGATATCATGCAGCGATGCAACTGCTAGTGTTCCTGTCCTTTATCTTATGCAGTCTAATGAGACTAAGATATCTTTTGAGGACAACTGCATCATGGTGGAAGCGCCTTCTCAGTCGGTTTTTGTACGTTTGAAGGATAGGATTATTTTCAGCTTATTGGGTGTGATGAAATGAAAGAGTTTAATGATGAGACTATCTCTCAGGCTTTTGTCGAAGAAGAGCCTGTAGCCAAGGAAAAGGTTCCTGAGCCTGACTCTAAGTCAGATTCTTTTCTTCTTTGGATCATAGTCGGGCTTGTCCTGGCAGTTATTGCTTTCTTTGTATCAAATTGGGCTTTTGATTATCTTTCAGTTCCCAAGACTATTGATGATCTGCATCAGGATACTTTGGCTGGCACAGTTAATGAGAATCAGTTCATGTTCAACGGCCATTCTTTTGTGAAAGATGCTGGATTGTGGTGGTTTGAGTGGAAGAAAGGAAATAACCTTTATGACGTTTCTTTGAGGTTTAATCCAAGGGAGGCTGCTTCTGTTCCTATTAAAGGCAACGGCACTTTTGAGGCTTCCAGCGTTTACATCTCGTTTGACCCGTACAAGCAGGACTTGTCTTATACAGCTTTGGCTGCAACTGCATTGTCCCTCAATCTTTTTAGGGCATTGAATGTCAACGCTTCTGCTGCGTGCACTTCTGAGCATCCTGATTGCGTAGGCCGTCCTATAATGACCTGTGAAAATCATACAGGCTCTCTTATAGTTGTCGAAGAAGGCTCTTACCCTACTGAAGTTATTGTTGAGGACAACTGCATCATCCTCCATGGCGAGAAGATGGAGATAATGAGGGCGCTTGACAGGGTTCTTTACAAGTGGTATGATGTGCTGGAGTAAGGTATAGAAAGATTTTTATTAATACTTAATCATTAGCTTTTTATATTCTATTCTTATTTTCTGATACATGGTTCATTATTATGACAAGGTTCAGGATAGCCCTTTCAGGCCTGAGAAGATCAGGGCAGTCCTAAGAAATAAGGAGTTTGAGTTCTACACTGCAGGAGGTGTTTTCTCCCCGAAAAGGGTGGATCCTGGAAGTGTTCTTTTGATAAACAAATCATATGTAAACGCCGATGATAAGGTGCTTGATCTTGGCTGCGGCTATGGTGCTGTCGGAATTTCGATAAAGAGATCCTTTCCTAAATCGGATATAACTCTGACTGACATAAACCAGCGTGCTGTTAAGCTTGCTAAGATGAATGCTGAATTAAACAAGGTAGAAGTCAACATCATACAGGGTGATGGTTTTGAAAAAGTCAAAGGGAAGTTTGACGTGATCTTGTTCAACCCCCCGCAAAGTGCAGGAAAAGAGTTATGCCTTAATCTCATAGAAGAGTCTAAGAGGTTCCTGAATAAAGGCGGTTCTCTCCAGATTGTTGCGCGTCACAATAAAGGGGGAAGATCCTTTGAAATTTTTATGCAAAATATCTTTGGAAATGTTAAAGATATAGCTAAAGGCGCAGGTTATCGTATCTATCTTTCAAAAGTTTAGATCTCCTGCACTCCTTCCGGAGTCAGCGCAATTAGCCTAAATCCCATACCTAATTTAAGCAGTGCAGAGATTGCAGCCATATGCTCTTTACCGGATCCAGAGACGAAGTTAAGCCCAACTTCAAGACCTTTTAGTTTTCCTCTCAGGTAATCATGTATCTTGTCCCTTATCACTCCGATCATATCATGTGGATCTATCTCTATCAGCACTCCTTTCTCAAGCCCAAGCTCAGAATATGCTTCTCTTGTTCCTATTACATAGACATTTTCCCATTCTTCTCCTGTTACGACTTTTTTCACATGAGCGATCGTACCGGTTCCTGAGCTTGCAACAACTATTAGGTCTGTCATGTTTTTTGGATTGTCTTGCTTAGTTATAAATTTTTATGCGTCTTTTCCATAATACTTATATATTCTCTACTCACTTCATGATATATGATCGGCTCACTGTTAAATTTGACAAGAGATAGCATATTAGCTCCTTTAGGGTTGCTTCCTTACACTAGATCATTTGCTTTCGAGCTGTTAGACATGATTATCATGGCTTTTGCTATAGGCTATATCTTTATGGATTATATCAAGAAGCCCACCCCTAAGGATTATGATCCTTTGCTTCATTATCAGGCTTCTTCTACCTGGAAGCATCTGAAGTTTGCTGCTTTGGTTGCAGGCCCTGCAGTTGTTCTTCACGAGCTTTCGCATAAGCTTGTTGCTATGGCTTTTGGCGCAAATGCTGTATTGTACGCTCCTTACGGTTTTTATTTGCTTGTGATCATATTGAAGATGATAGGTTTTCCTTTCATTTTCTTTGTTGGCGGCTTTGTCAGCATCCAGGGAGCTTTAACTCCTTTGCAAAGCTCTCTTGTTTCCTTTGCAGGGCCGGGGATGAACTTCATACTCTATGGACTTTCTATTCTGGCAGTCAAGAATGTCTGGATAAAAAGAAAGTATCTCGATGCGGTTGTATGGTTTGGCCGCCTTAACCTCTTCTTGGGGATCTTTAATATGATTCCTCTTCCGGGATTTGACGGCTACAAGGTTTTTGCAGGCCTGATCCAGGCTATATTTTGAGCAAATCCAAAATCTTATATACCTTTTCTTATTCCCATTTACATGCAAGAATCAAAGAAAATTTTAGACGAGATATCCTCAAAATCTTTCGATAATGAGTTCTATACTCCAGTCCCTGAAGGCTACAAGGCTGGAAGATGCAAGTATGTTATCATAACAGGAAGCGTCATGTCCGGAGTAGGAAAAGGGATCTTCTCCTCAAGTTTAGGTAATGTATTGAAATGCCACGGATTTAAGGTTTCTCCTATAAAGTTTGACGGCTACCTAAATTATGATGCTGGTACTCTAAATCCTTACCGCCATGGTGAAGTGTTTGTCTTGGATGACGGCATGGAATGTGATCTCGATTTGGGATCTTACGAGCGTTTCCTTAACCAAAACCTTTCCAGGCAGAATTATATGACTGCTGGAAGGATCTTCAAGGACATTATTGACAAGGAGCGTGCTGGAAAATTCCTCGGAAGAGATGTGCAGTTCATCCCTCACGTTACCGGAGAGATCAAGCGCTTCTTGAGGGAAAACGCGTTGAAGACAGAAGCTGATATAGTGCTTGTTGAAGTAGGAGGAACAGCTGGAGACCTTGAAAATTCTTATTTCATAGAAGCCATGAGGGAATTATCTTATGAAGAGGGGAAAGAGAATGTGTGCTTTGTTAACGTTACATATATCCTTCAGCCTTCTTCTCTGGGAGAGCACAAATCCAAACCAGCCCAATTAGGATTAAGAACTTTGATGTCTATGGGTATTGCTCCTCATATCGTCGCATGCAGGTCTAGGGCTGAAGTCCCTAATAGTGTGCGTGAGAAGATCAGTGTTGTTGCTAATGTTCCTCTTAACCGCGTTATTAACCTTATCAATGCTGATACGATTTATGATATCCCTGTTTACCTTAAGGAGATCGGTGTCGACAAGGAAGTGTTGGACATTCTTAAGCTTGAGCCTAAGAAGAATTATTCTAATACTCTTACTTTTGACAGCTGGAAGAAGCTTGCTGACAACATGAAGCATCTTGATAAGGAAGTTACGATCGGCATCGCAGGCAAATACACGAATGTTCAGGATTCATATCTTAGCATCTTGAAGGCTTTTGAGCATGTCAGCAGCGCGCTTAAGGTGAAAGTAAACATAAAATGGATTGAGACCACTAACATAACTGAGAAAAATGCAGCAGAGCATCTTAAAGGATTAGACGGAATTTTAGTCCCTGGCGGATTTGGAACTAGAGGTGTTGAAGGCAAGATCGCTTGCGCTGAATATGCAAGAGCAAACAATATCCCTTATCTTGGATTATGTCTTGGTTTCCAGATGGCGCTCATAGCTTTTGCCAGAAACGTGCTCAAGCTTGAAGGTGCTAACTCTACTGAGATGGACAAAGATACAAAATATCCTGTCATATGCCTTCTTCCTGAGCAGTATGAGATCGAAGGATTAGGAGGAAACATGCGTCTTGGCGGAAAAGATGTTGTAATAAAAGAAAACACCATTGCTCACAAGCTGTACGGCAGCTCTGAAGCAAGAGAAAGGTTCCGCCACAGGTGGGAATGCAATCCTGGATACATTGAAAAGTTCGAATCTGCAGGCATCGTATTCTCTGGGATAGCTTCTGGCAACCAGAAGATCATGCAGATCCTTGAGATTCCTTCTCATAAGTTTTTCATGGCGAGTCAGTTTCATCCAGAGCTTAGTTCTAAACCATTGAAGCCGCATCCTTTATTTCTAGGATTCGTCCAGGCGATGATTAATTAGTCGCGCTGCATAATACTCCGAAATTCTTCTATTTTCAGTTAAAAGCTTCCGGAAATTCCACTGGTCACTCGCGCGCAAATCATGTCAAGATCAGCTCATCTCTGATTTGGATGAAATCAACCAATCAAGATAAATTAGTTGTCTTTCAAGATAGCAAAATCAGAAGAGTTTGGCACAACGATGAATGGTACTTCTCTGTGGTTGATGTTGTAGCAGCGCTGACAGGAAGTCCTACTCCAAGACAATATTGGGGCAAAGTTAAAGGTAGGGAATTTAAGGAACTTGAACTGTCCCCAATTTGGGTACAGTTGAAATTAGAAGCTCTGGATGGGAAATCTAGGCCTACAGATTGCGCTAACACAAAATCTATGTTCAGGATAATTCAATCCATCCCTTCAAAGAAAGCAGAGCCCTTTAAGCAGTGGCTTGCTCAGGTTGGTTATGAACGTATTGAAGAGATCGAAAATCCTGAATTAGGCCAGAACCGTATAAGAAGTTATTACGAATTAAAAGGATATCCTGAAGCTTGGATCGAGAAAAGGTTGAGGGGCATAGCTATTAGGCAGGAGTTGGTCAAAGAATGGGATAAAAGAGATATCAACAAGAATGATTACGGGATTCTCACAAATGAGATATCGAAAGCAACATTTGGCAAGACAGTTCAGGATTACAGGGAATACAAGCATCTGCCTCAAAGGCAGAACTTAAGGGATCACATGAGTGATTGGGAGCTTATCCTTACTATGTTCGGTGAGAAAGCAACTACTGATATCACTAAGGAATTCAACTCTAAAGGTCTTGATAAATGCATGGTTGCTGCAAAAGAAGGCGGGAAAGCAGCTCATGAGGCCAGAAAAAGCATTGAAACCCGTCTTAGAAGGTCTGTTCTGTCAAAAGATAACTTCTTGAACAGAAAGAAGCTTAAATCTGATGATTAGCCTTTATTTTGGCCTTTTATCTTCCTACAGAGTAACCTTTTTAAACCAAGTTCAGTTCTCTCAGTTTTATATGTATGAAGAGCAGAATAAGCTGGACATAGAAGGTTCTGATGAAGGCTTTATCGACGAAGTCTTGAAAGAAGCAGGCAGCTCTTTGGGAGCTGAGGCGCCAAAGCCTGAGCCTGAGCCTAAGACTGAACCAAAACCAGAGCCAAAGCCTGAGCCTGAGCCTAAGACTGAACCAAAACATGAGCATAAGGAGCACAAGGCTGAGCCTCACAAAGAGCATCGTCCCAAAAAGCCTTTCTTGCATTTCATAAAAGACATCTATGAGCATAAGTACAGGAAGCTTTTGATAATTCCTTTCTTATTGCTGGTTTTAGCATTTGCCCAGATGGGTATTCAGTATGCAGCTACTGGTGATTTCATCAATAGGGGCATCTCCTTGAAGGGGGGTCTTTCTTTGACTATCCCTACAGATTCTGCTGTTAACATCGAAGAGATGAGGGAATTTGTCCAGGATAAGTTCCCTGACAATGACATCAATGTCAGGACTTTGACTTCTGGAGGTTATGTCGCTGGAATCATTGTAGAAGCAGATATTGACATTACTGATAATGATGCTATTGATCTCCTGATAGATTCTTCAGGATCATATCTTGGGATAGAGCTTACTAAGGATGATTATACTATTGAGGGTATCGGATCTTCTTTAGGTGCTTCATTCTTCCTTGAGGCAAGCATAGCCATGCTTATTGCTTTCTTGTTCATGGGGATCGTAGTTTTCCTTTATTTCAGGTCTATGGGCCCAAGCCTGGCTGTTATACTTGCCGCTTTTTCAGATATCATTGAGACTGTTGCAGTTGTCAACCTTATAGGGATGAAGATGTCTACTTCAGGAATAGTTGCATTGCTGCTCTTGATAGGTTATTCTGTTGACACTGACATCCTTCTTTCAACAAGGGTTTTGAGGCATAAGGAAGGCAGCATCATGCAGCGTGTTTACAGTTCCATGAAGACCGGCTTGACCATGACAGCTACTACTATCGCTGCTGTCAGCGTCGCTTTGATTTTTACAGATTCGATTGTTATCAAGCAGATCATGATAATATTGCTGATAGGTCTGGTATTTGACGTTGTTAATACTTATATCCAGAATGTTGGTTTGATCAGGATGTTTGTGGAGCGTAGTAAAAAATGAGCAAGGTAAAGAAGCTTTTCACTAATTTCAGGATTTTGCTCCTGTTGGCTTTCCTTGTCATGGCAGTTGTAGCCATCAATCCTTCTTTATCTACTGAAGGGGTCGCTATCCGTAATGTGGTTCATAATTCTTCAGCTGCTATCGCGGGCATACAGAGCCCGAATCCTGCTGACAGGCCTAGATCAAGGGAAGTGATCACTTCAGTCAACAATATTGTTATCCATAATGTTGAAGAATTTTATGATATTGTTAATGCTTTTGATGCTGATGTTTCATTTTCTATACAGACAAGTAAGGGCAGCTACCGTCTTGTTACTCAGCCTTTATACAACATAACTGTATTGAACGAGACCGAAAAGAAAGTTTTTGAGGAAACAGTCTTTGAGGAAGAAGAGGTCAATGGAACCCTTGAAAACGTCTCCAAAAAGGTTAACGTAACGCATGTTGTTCCAAAGACCATAAGCACTCTTATAGGTGTTAAGGATATTGGTCTGAAGGTTTATAAAGCTCCTGAGAATAACATCAAAGAGGGATTAGATCTTACCGGCGGAACTCGTGTTTTGCTTCAGCCTGAGGAGAAGCTTTCTGATTCTGAGATGGAGATCCTTCTTGATAATATGAAGCAGCGTCTTAATGTTTATGGCTTGACTGATATAGTTGTCAGGAAAGCGAACGATCTTTCAGGCAACCAGTTTATTGTTGTTGAGATCGCTGGCGCTAATGAAGAGGAAGTGAAGGATCTTTTGTCAAAACAGGGAAAGTTCGAGGCTAAGGTTGGAGATACTGTTGTGTTTAGGGGAGGCCAGGATATAACTTATGTATGCAGGTCTGCTGATTGCTCCGGCATAGATCCTAATACAGGCTGCGGCCAGACTAGTGATGGGAATTGGGCTTGCAGGTTTAGGTTCTCTATCACTCTTTCGCAGGATGCCGCTAACCAGCAAGCTGACGCTACCCGTAATCTTGACGTCATAACTGTTGATGAGAACGGAAACCAGCTTGATTCATCTAATCATTATCTTTCAGAGCAGCTTGCTCTGTTCCTCGATGATCAGGAGGTTGACCGCCTTAATATCGGAGCCAGCCTTAAGGGTGCTGCTTCTACTGATATCATGATAAGCGGCAGCGGTTCTGGAACATCTTATGCTGAGGCTTCAAAAGCAGCTCTTGAGAATATGAAGCATCTTCAGACTATCCTTATCACTGGAAGTCTTCCTGTTAAGCTTAATATTGTTAAGACTGATGTTATCTCTCCTACTTTAGGAAAAGAGTTTGTCAAGAACGCTCTTCTTGTAGGGCTTTATTCCATTATTGCTGTTGCTGTTGTAATATTTATCCGTTTCAGGAAGATTCAGGTCGCTTTGCCTATGGCTTTCACTATGTTTGCTGAGCTTATCCTGATTCTTGGTATGGCTGCTTTGATTGGCTGGAACCTTGATCTTGCTGCTATTGCTGGTATAATAGTAGCGATAGGAACTGGAGTGGACGATCAGATTGTTATAACTGACGAAACATTGAGGGGAGAGAAGACAGATCTTTCTTATAATTGGCAGCGCAAGCTGAAGAATGCTTTCTTCATAATCATGGCTGCTTACTCAACAACTATGGTTGCTATGCTTCCTTTGCTTGGCGCAGGAGCTGGATTGCTGAAAGGATTTGCTTTAACGACTATGATGGGAGTGACGTTTGGAGTCTTCCTTACAAGGCCTTCTTATGCTGCTATAATAGAGATTCTTCTGAAAGACTGATATAACCAATAACTTTTTATAACCCCTTCTTTACTCTTTGATTCATGCCAAAGACAAAGCCTATCGCTATCATAATGATGTTCATATGCACTCTTTTCTCGTCTGTTGCACAGCTGCTTTACAAGGCAGGCGTTCCTAAGCTTGATTTCACTATCATGTCTATCCTGACAAATTATGAGATCCTCGGAGGCCTGTTGATGTATGTTATAGGTGCTGCGATCATGATCTATGCTTTGCGTAATGGCGAAGTTTCTGTGTTGTATCCTATTATCGCTACATCTTATATCTGGGTTATACTTTTTGCAGGGATAATTTTCAATGAGCATATATCTTTCCTTAAATGGTTTGGTGTTTCCGTGATAATCCTTGGGATAGTGTTCATCAGTAAAGGTTCTTCTAAAGAAAAAGAGTCTGTGATCAATTATACAGAGGGGGTCTGAATGGCTACTCAGCTTTGGGCAGTTGGTTTGGTTTTGTTCGGAACTATAATCGGCGCTATGGGGCCTATCTATTTCAAGAAAGCTTCGCTTCAGATCAAGTTATCTATCAAGTCTCTCTTTAATACTAATCTTATCCTTGGTATAGGTTGTTATGCTTTGGGTACGATAACGTTCATACCTGCTCTGAAAGGAGGGGACTTAAGTGTATTATATCCTTTAGTCTCAGTAGTATATATCTGGGTTAGCCTTCTCTCAGTTAAGTTCCTTAATGAGAAGATGAATAAGATGAAGTGGCTTGGCATTGGCCTCATAATTGGCGGTGTTGCACTTATAGGTTTAGGGGCGTGATATTATGGATATGATTGTTTCACTCGGAGGGTCTATCATTATACCAAAAGATATAGATACTGGTTTCCTTAAGAGGTTCAAGGAGCTTGTTCTGGATTTCACGAGTAAGGGTAATAGGGTGGTGATTGTTGCTGGAGGAGGCCATACTGCAAGAAAATATGTGGAGGCTGCCCGTGATATCTCTTCGCCTGAAGATGAGGATCTTGATTGGATCGGGATTGCTGCTACAAAGATTAATGGAGAGCTTGTAAGAAGCATATTCGGCGATTCTGCACACAAGGAAGTCATCGTAAATCCTACTGAGAAGATATCTTCTGATAAGAGCATAATTGTCGGCTGCGGCTGGCGCCCTCATTGCTCTTCTGATATGGATGCTGTACTGCTTGCAGAAAATTTAGGTATTAAGGCTGTGATCAACCTGTCGAATATAGAATATGTTTATGATAAGGATCCGAAAAAGCATCCTGATGCTGTTCCCCTTAAGGAGATATCCTGGGATAAGATGATAAGCATCGTTGGCACAGAATGGATACCCTCTGCTAATGTTCCCTTTGACCCTAAAGCTACTCAGAAGGCTAAAGAATTAGGCCTGAGAGTGATCTTAGCTAAGGGGACTGATCTTGAGAACTTCAGGAATATTCTTGAGGATAAGGATTTTAAAGGTACTGTAATATCTTGATCAGGTTCTCATCTCTATCTCTTTTACTATCTTTATCTTTTCTTCTAGAGTTCTTATCTTTCCGTTTTCTTTTGAGGTCTTGAACTTATCTATCCCATTCCATGTATCGTGCCCGTCGCTTTCAAAGTCAACTACTATCCTTACGTCTCTGCTGCAGTGCGGGCATGTCTGGGTTTTGTAATGCACATGCGAGTTCCATTCTGATTTGAAGTTTTCCTGCGGAAGCTCGTGCTTGCAGTAGTTGCAGAACGTCTTTAGATCAAGGAATTCAGGCACCATTTTCTTCACCTGCCCATTTAAGGTATTCTTTGTTGACGTATGCATCTATCACCCCTATGAATGGTGTATCATAAGAATGGAGCTCTTTGACTTTCTGTTTTGCTTCTTCAACTTTTGACTCAACTACTTTGAGGAGCATCACTGTCTCTTCATCTTCTACAATGCTTCCTTCATTTTGATAGGCTGACTGTATCGGAAATATATTGGCGCATACGCATAACTCTTGAGAAATCAGAGCCTTGGATATACTCCTGGCCTCTTCCTTTGTTTTGCAAGGGACATACATCAGTTTCATTTTGTACCTTGAGATATATTCAGTTGAGCTCTGGTTTATATACTTTTCTTTTTTATATAATATATATGGAATATAATATTTTGAGGATATTTTCTCTAACCTAACTGATAGCAAGGTTTTTATATCTTTAGATAGAAGCCAAATCATGTTTTTCCAAAAGAAGTTAGAGCCGATTTCTGCTTGTGTACAGGAGATTCTTGGTATTGTCATAGGGCTCGAGAAGCCCAGTTCTGATCTTGCTGTATTAGAAAAAAGTTTTATCGCTCTGAAATACCACGCAGCAAGCATGCTTAAATCCTGGCAGGATATCGAGCGAAATGCAGAAAAAATAGATAATCCACAGGTTAAGGCATATATAGGGCATATAGGCAGTGCTGTTGTGCAGCTCAAGATCGATATAGAAGATGTGGCTCACTTTAAGCTTGAGAGTTTCATTAAGCTGAAATATAACCTACATAATGAGATCGAGAGGATCCTTACTTTGCTTTATCATTTTGAGAAGTTTTTGGATAATCTTGAGAAGAAAGGAGAGATGCTTATTGAGGTTCATAAGGCTGAGTCAAAAAGCCTTGAGGGTATTTATGAGTTGCTTATAGAGGCAAAAGAAAGCATTAAGGCCTCATTCGAGCCTCACATCCTGCAGAATCTTGGCCATCGTCTTGAAGATACTTTCTTTGCAGCCAAGCAGCATTTCATGCAGCATCTTCCAGCAGTATCCGCAGCTGATTTCGATGATATTGAGAAGAAAGTCCTGAAAGTAAGTGCTAGGTTTGATAGCATAACTACCAAGTTCATCACAGAAGAGTCCAAGATTGAGATAAGGCGTGAAGTGAATGATCTTATCAAGGCCTTGTTCTTGTTCAACAACAACCTGGCACAGGCGATCAAGGATGAGGTTAAGAGGGTTAATAAGATAAAAGAAGAGGAAGCTCTTATTGGAGATACTCGTAATACTCACGCAGCTTGAAGGATATGAACCGCCACATTTTTATACTCCTCTCCAACTTGTTCTGTTATGTCCAAGATAACTTTCAATCACATCC
>CAZGIN010000014.1:0-14412 GCA_964526585.1 uncultured Methanosarcinales archaeon | reverse complement strand
CTGGCATGTCAAAAATTAAGTTTTGGCACAGTAACTATCATGAAGCCCTGTCGAGGCTTCGACCCGGGTTCGAATGGGTTGGATGAACCGCGAAAGTCCCGGCCAGGGCGTTTTCCCTTGGGCCGGTAGCTCAGCCTGGCACTGTTGAAAGACAGCAGGAATAGAGCACATGACTTTTATTTCAAGCCAAGATTTTGGCTTAGGAGTAATCATGGGGTCGCGAGTTCGAATCTCGTCCGGCCCGCCTAAAAATCAAAAAAAGAATGAGATCAAAAATGGCTAGCAAATCAACAAAGTTTGACGTCAAAAAACATGTGCTTGTCCCGAAGCACTCTAAGCTGAGTGAAAAAGACAAGAAAAGGCTTCTTGAAAAATTCAACATAACGATAAACGAGCTTCCTAAGATCAATTCAAAGGATGCTGCTATCATCGACATGAAGCTTAAGTCTGGAGACATCGTCAGGATCGAAAGACCATCAAGAACTGCTTCTAAGGCAGTATTTTACAGGGCTGTGATATGATGAAAAGATCAGAAGTGCTAATCAGAAAACATTTCGAGCAGAAGAGCTTGGTTCAGACCGATATCGAATCATTTAACTTTTTTGTCGAGAAAGACCTCAACAACATCATTGAGGAGAACAAATATATCGAGCCTACGATCATCCCCCATAATATCGATGATTTTAAGATCAGGCTTGACAAGATCTGGATCCAGAAGCCGGAGATCACTGAAGCTGACGGTTCCAAACGCCCTATCTATCCGATCGAAGCAAGGCTTCGAAAGGTAACTTATTCTGCCCCTGTTTTCATCAAGGTTTCTGCACACATCAACGATGTGCAAAGAGAAGAGTTTGAGACTCAGGTCGGAAACATTCCAGTCATGCTTAAGAGCTCTTTCTGCCACCTTAACGGTTTAGGAAGAGATGATCTTATCAAGCATGGCGAAGATCCGGATGATCCTGGAGGATATTTCATCATCAACGGAACAGAAAAAGTTTTGATCGATGTGGAAGATCTTGCTCCTAACAGGTTCCTGGTAACAAAAGAGACTACTGGCATTTCTGCGTATTCAGGAAAATTGTTTTCTTCCTCAGGAAGTTTTAGGATCCCTCATACTGTTGAGAAGCTTAAAGACAGTATTTTCTACTTAACTTTCACAAGAGTCAAGCGTATCCCTCTTATTGTCATAATCAAATCTCTCGGCATGATAAAGGATCAGGATATCATGAGCTTTATCTCAAGAGACAAGCATTATGATGAAGTGATGATCAACTTGTACGAGTTTATCGACATCAAAACACAAGAGGATGCTCTTGATTGGATCGCTAAGAAGATCGGCATCACGCAGTCAAAGGAGATCAGGCTTGAGCGTATGAATGAGATTGTCGACAGGTATCTTCTTCCTCATATCGGGACAAGCTCCGATGACAGGATAGAAAAAGCAAGAAATCTTTGCAAGATGCTCAAGAAGTTCATCATGGTGTCAAACGGCGAGATCCCTGTGGATGATAAAGACCATTACATGAACAAGAGGATCAAGCTTTCAGGAGACCTTATGGGAGAGCTTTTCAGGGTAAACTTGAAAGTTTTGATCGGAGATCTCCTGTATAATTTCCAGAGGATCGTCAAGAGGGGAAAATTTCCTTCTATCAAAGTTATAATCAGAGACAAGCTCCTTACATCAAGGATCTATAGCTCTATGGCGACAGGTAACTGGGTTGGGGGAAGAAAAGGTATCTCTCAGAGGATACAACGCCATAATTTCCTTGACATGGTATCTCATCTTCAAAGGGTTGTTTCTCCTTTGAGCACAACCCAGGAAAATTTTGAGGCTAGAGAGCTTCATCCGACTCATCTAGGAAGATTATGCCCCATTGAGACTCCAGAAGGTACAAATATTGGATTGAGAAAGAATCTTGCTTTGCTCTCATCCATCTCAGAAGACTCTGATGAAGCAAAGGTAGTGCAGTCATTGCAGGAATTAGGATTAAGGGTGCCTGAATAATGTCAGATGTATATTTGAACGGAAAATTTGTAGGAAATGTCGAGAATGCAGCTGAGTTTATCTCTACTTTGAGGACTGAAAGAAGAAGCAACGGCATAGATTCGAACGTTAATGTTGGATACTCAGAAGAGACAGACGAGATATTTGTCGAAGCTGAAAGAGGCCGCGCAAGGCGTCCTGTTATTGTCGTCAAGGAAGGAACTCCCCTTATGACTGTCAATCATGTCAAGCAGCTTGAGAAAGGAGAGCTTTCATGGGCTGACCTTATCCAGCAGGGAATTATCGAATATCTTGATGCTATGGAAGAGGAGAATGCCCTGGTAGCTTTTTCAGAAGACCAGCTTACTCCTGAGCACACTCATATGGAACTAACTCCTCTGGCTATGGTTGGCCTGATAACTTCTCTTGTTCCTTATGGAAACTTCAATCCTTCTGCAAGGCTTAACACAGGCTCAAAAAACCAGAAGCAGGCTTTGGGATTGTATGCTGCTAATTATCCTATCCGGATGGATATGGATGTCAATCTTCTTGTCAGCCCGCAGATTCCGGTCTTGAACACTATAATGCACGGCATATCTGAGTATGATAAGCATCCTGCAGGACAGAACTTGACAGTTGCTGTCATGAGCTATATGGGATATAATATGGAGGACTCAGTTATTCTTAACAGGGCTTCTGTTGATCGTGGTTTAGGAAGAAGCGCTTATTTCAGGCCTGCTATCGCTGAAGAGCTTCGTTATTCTGGAGGTTTGATGGACCAGGTTGGTATTCCTGATAAGGATGTCAAAGGCTACAAATCAGAGAAGGACTATCGCTTCCTGGAAGAGGACGGCATAGTGTATCCTGAAGCTGTTGTAGAACAGGATGATGTTATTATCGGAAAGACTTCTCCTCCAAGGTTCCTTTCAGGTATGGATGAGTATAGTTTAGCCACTAACACAAGAAGAGAATCAAGCATCGCTCTTCGTCATGGAGAGAAGGGTATTGTTGATTTTGTTTTGGTAACTGAAAATGAGGAAGGGAACAAGATTATCCAGGTAAGGTTGAGGGATATGAGAGTTCCTGAGATCGGAGATAAGTTTACTTCAAGATACGGCCAGAAAGGAGTTGTCGGACTGATCATAGATCCTTCTGACATGCCTTTCACTGCTTCTGGAATTGTTCCTGATCTGATATTCTCTCCTCATGGAGTTCCTTCCCGTATGACTATCGCGCATCTGCTTGAGCTTGTCGGCGCTAAGGCTGGAGCTCTTGGAGGCCGTTATATTGATGGAACATTATTTGATTCTGAGCCTGAGGAAGCATTGAGGAAAGAGCTTCTTAGCTATGGCTTTAAGGAGAACGGCGAAGAGACAATGTATAATGGTGTTACCGGAGAAAGGTTCAAGGTTAAGATCTATGTAGGAAACATGTATTACATGAAGCTAAAGCATATGGTCTCTAACAAGCTGCACAGCAGGGCAAGAGGCCCTATACAATTATTGACTAGGCAGCCTACTGAAGGACGTGCTAAAGAAGGCGGATTGAGGCTTGGAGAGATGGAGAAGGATACTTTTGTAGCTCACGGAGCATCCCTTGTGCTTAAGGAAAGGTTTGATGCTGACAAGACAGTAGTTCCTGTATGCGAGGAAACTGGCATGATGGGCTACTATAATGAGATCAAGCAGGTATATGTCTCTCCTTTGCTCGGCGAAGGAGCTGAGATTTCCAATGTTGAGCTGAGTTATGCTTTCAAGCTTTTGCTTGACGAGCTTAAGACTTTAGGCATTTATCCAAGATTAATATTGAAGGACAAGTTTTGAAAATGGAAGAGACAGAAAAAAAGCCGGAAAGTGAAGAAGGCATATCTGAAAAGATAGAGGATATCACTTCACGTTTGGAAGTTGAGAGCAATGTATCAAAATACATCAGCAAGATAGTTTTTGGTATGCTTAGCCCTAAGGTCATAAAGAAGATGGCTGCCGCTAAGATTGTAACTCCAGAGCTTTATGATAAGGAAGGTTATCCTGTTGACGGGGGTTTGATGGATCTTCGCTTGGGTGTTATCGATCCGGGATTGAAATGCCGTACTGATGGTACAAAGATAAAAGAAGGATTGGGCCATTTCGGTTATATCGAGCTTGCCAGGCCTGTCATTCATATTAGCTTTGTTGCCCGTATACTTAATCTCCTGCGTTCTTCATGCTGCGAATGCGGGCATGTTCTGCTGCCGAAAGCTAAGAGCGATAGGTATAAAGAGATTCTTACAAAAATCAAAGACGAGAAAGGATATGAATCTGAACGCAGCGAAGTGAAAGAGATACTCTCAAGCCTTAAGACTATCAGCAAATGCCCTCATTGCAAGGCCAAGCAGAAAAAGGTTATTCTTGAGAAGCCTACCACTTTCATGGAAGAGGACAAAAGGCTTTCGCCTATTGAAGTGAGGGCAAGATTAGAGAAGATTCCTGATGAGGAGCTTCCTGTTTTAGGGTTGAATCCTGAATTCGTAAGGCCTGAATGGATGGTTCTTACTGTTCTTGCTATTCCTCCTGTTACTATGAGGCCTTCTATCACTCTTGAATCTGGAGAGCGTTCTGAAGATGATTTGACCCATAAGCTTGGAGATATTGTCAGGATCAACCAAAGGTTATTCGAAAACATTAATGCTGGCGCTCCTGAGATAATCATTGAGGATTTATGGGATTTGCTCCAGTATCATATTACTACTTTCTTTGATAATAATGTTGAACAGCTTCCTCCTGCAAGGCATAGGTCAGGACAGCCTCTTAAGACTATAACTGAAAGGATCAAGTCAAAAGAAGGAAGGATCAGGCACAATCTTGCTGGCAAGCGTACAAATTTCTCTGCAAGGACTGTTATCTCTCCAGACCCTATGTTAGGCATTGATGAAGTTGGCGTTCCTAGGATAATCGCTATGAAGCTTACTGTTCCTGAGACTGTAAACAGCTGGAATGAGACTTATCTGAGAAATTATATCCAGAACGGTCCTAAAAAATATCCCGGCTGCAATTATGTTATCAGGCCTGACGGAAAAAAGAGAAAGATAACTGACGAGACTAAAGAGCAGGCTTTGGAAGAGCTTAAGCCTGGATATATTGTCGAGCGTCATTTGATTGACGGCGATATCGCTTTGTTCAACAGGCAGCCTTCTCTTCACAGGATGAGCATGATGTGCCATAAGATAAAAGTGCTTCCTGGAAAAACTTTAAGGATGAATCCTCTGGTTTGCCACCCGTATAACGCTGACTTTGACGGAGACGAGATGAACCTCCATATTCCACAGACTGAAGAAGCAAGGGCAGAAGCTGAGATACTTATGCTTGTCGAGACCCAGCTTATCTCTCCAAGATATGGATTGTCTGTAATAGGATGCATCCAGGATGGGATTTCAGGATGTTATGTTCTTACTAAAGAGATGAATCTTCCAAAAGAAGAAGCTGTCGATATGCTCATCAGCACTGGAGTCAAGGATTTCTCAAAGCTTCCTAACAAGCAGGTTGTTTCCGGAACTGAGATATTCTCTGTCCTTATCCCTGATGACTTCAACTTCAAGGGAAAGAGCAAGGCAAAGAACTCCCAAGGGGATAACGAGGTTATAATAGAGAATGGAAAGCTTGTAAAAGGATTGATGGACCGTAATAACTTAGGAGAGGGCTCTGGATTGTTGTTGAGGAATCTGCATAAGAAGTATGGTGCTCATAAGACTATGGATATTCTTGAGAAGATATTCCGGTTAGGTATCGCTTCCTTGTTCAAGAGAGGCTTCACCACAACGATATCTGATACTGATCTTCCTGAAAATGCTCGTGAGATGATAGAGTCAACTCTTAATGATGCTGAAGCTCAGGTCAATGAGCTTATAGAATCTTATCATAATAATACTTTAGAAGCTTTCCCTGGAAGGAGCGCTTTTGAGACTTTAGAGCTTAAGATACTTGAATTGTTGAACAAAACTCGAAACATGACTGGTCAGATAGTCAATGAGTATGTTGACAAGACTACTCACAGTATCATAATGGCTGATTCAGGAGCTAGAGGTAATCCTCTTAACCTTGCTCAGATGGCTGCTTGCGTAGGCCAGCAGGCCATGAGAGGAGGAAGGATCGATAAAGGTTTCAAGAACCGTACTTTATCATGCTTCAAGAAAGGAGATTTGTCTCCAGCTTCAAGAGGCTTCATCAGGGCTGGTTTCAAGAAGGGATTACAGCCTCATGAGTTCTTCTTCGCTGCAATGACCGGAAGGGATTCACTGATGGATACTGCTCTTAGGACTCCTAAGTCAGGTTATCTTTACAGAAGGCTTGCTAACGCTATGCAGGACTTAAAAGTTGAGTACGATTTCACTGTAAGAGATTCATCAAACAAGATCGTCCAGTTTAGATATGGAGATGACGGTGTTGACGTTTCCAAATCAGAGAAAGGTATAATCGATGTGGATAAGATCATAGAGGAATGCTAAAATGAACAAGATCCTTGACGAATACAAGACAAAGCTTCCGTTGAAGCTGCTGGAAGAGATCGATGCTAAATGCCCTGCTTCAAAGATGAAGAAGGTTGCAAAGAAAGTATATGAAGAGTTCATAAAGGCAAAGGTTGAACCTGGAGAGGCTGTGGGCCTTATCAGCGCTGAATCTATCGGAGAGCCAGGAACTCAGATGACGCTTAACACGTTCCACTTCGCTGGAGTTGCTGAGCTTAACGTTACTATGGGGCTTCCTAGGATCATTGAGATCCTTGATGGAAGAAAAACTATCAAGACGCCTATGATGGAGATCTTCCTTAAGTCTCCTTTCAATAAAGGAAAAGATATCAGACAGCTTGCTATGTCTATCAAGGAGACAAGATTCAAGGAGATCGTCAAGGAATTCCTTGTCGATATCACAAAATCAAGCATTGAAGTTACGCTTAATACCGAAAAAGCTGCAGAGATCGGCCTTACTCCTTCAAAAGTTGTTGCTTCACTTTCAAAATCAGTCGATGGGGTCAACATAAAAGGAGATAAGGATTCTATTACAATCACTCCTAAGAAGAAGGATGAAGGCCCTAATGTAGTGTACAAGCTGAAAGAAAAGCTTAAGGAAACTTATATCCAAGGTATCAAAGGAATCACTCAGGTGCTTCCTGTCAGGCGTGAAGATGAGTTTATCATCATAACCTCAGGAACTAATCTCAAGAAGATACTTGAGCTTGACTGGGTTGATTCCACTAAGACGATCACAAATGATATTCATGAGATAAGGAATGTTTTGGGCATAGAAGCTGCACGCCAGGCTATCATCGATGAGGTCTTTAAGGTTATCGAAGCTCAGGGATTGAACGTTGACATCCGGCACATAATGCTTGTGTCTGACACGATGAGCGCTTCAGGAGAAGTTAAAGGCATAACAAGATATGGCGTTGTGTCGCAGAAATCAAGCGTTCTTGCAAGGGCTTCTTTCGAGACCCCTATAAAGCATGTTATCAATGCTGCTCTTTCAGGAGAGATTGATTTCCTTGACAGCGTTATTGAGAACGTTATGCTTAACCAGCCTGTTCCTGTGGGAACTGGACTTCCTAAGCTGGTTTCAAAGATCAAAGCATGATTGATGATTGGAGTTTGAGATAAAATGGCAAAAAAGATTGAAGAAGAGATAAAGAAGCTTGTCGCTTCAAAGAATATTATAATAGGCACTGAAAAGGCTATGAAGCTTATCAAGAGCGGAAAAGCTAAGAAGGTTTTCGTAAGCTCTAACTGCCCAGAGGGAATTGTCAATGATATTGAGCATTATTCAAAGATTTCCCATTTTGAGGTCGTTAAGCTTAGGCATCCTAATGATGAAGTCGGGGCATTATGTAAGAAGCCTTACCATATTTCTGTATTTTGCACCGCTTGAGTAGAATGGGAATTACGCTTGATATCGAATCGATGAAGCTTCTCTCATTGTTTGAGAAGATCACACGATCCAGGGTTAAGGACTGCGTTGTTGAGAAAGAGCGCATACTTTTCATAGTCCAGCCTAATGAGATAGCAAAAAGCATAGGAAAGCACGGCTCTAATGTCAAGCGCCTGGAGCAGGTTTTAAAGAGAAAGATTAAAATAGTAGAGTTTAACCCTGACATTAAAAGGTTTATAAATAACTTGGCTCATCCTGCTAAGATCCAGGACATCGTTTTAGAGGGTGATGGCGTTTATGTCATTACTGCTGCTGACTCGCTCAGCCGCGGTATGATGATAGGGCGTGGAGGCTCCATGCTCAGGTGGTACGAAGATGTGATAAGGCGGTATTTTCCGCTTAAAGAATTGAAGGTCAAGTGATTATTATGGGAAAAAAAGCAAAAGGATTAGGAGCTGCAAAAAAGCTTCAGAAAATAAGGCAGAGCATGCGTTGGAAAAAGAAGAAGTACAAACGTAGTGCTCTTGGTTTAAAGCAGAAGTCTGACCCTCTTAGAGGAGCTCATCAGGCTAAAGGGATTGTTCTAGAGAAGGTGCAGTTAGAGGCTAAGCAGCCTAACTCTGCCATGCGTAAATGCGTCAGGGTACAGCTTGTCAAGAACGGCAAGCAGGTAACTGCATTCGTTCCAGGAGACGGAGCTACAAAGCTTGTTGACGAGCACGACGAAGTGATGATCCAGTGCATCGGCGGAAAGATGGGCCGTGCTAAAGGAGACATCTCTGGAGTCAGATGGTGCGTCATGAAAGTGAATGACCAGTCTCTTAAGGACTTGCTGTCTGGCAAGTTAGAGAAAGCCAGGAAGTAAGCCTGGATTTATTTCTTTATTTTCTTCATACTTCAATATTACTTTTTTGGCCTGTGATTCCAGCATCCGATGGTTTTAACACAACCCTCTTCTAATAATGATTTGTTTGTTAAATCATAGGTTCTTCTTCCTAAGCATGAATTGCATTTATATTTTGTAGTCCCTGCTTCTGCTGTTCTTTCCTCATCAATCTCTGAAAAGTTTGCACATTCATCTCCGCATTTGCCTCTGTAGATCCTGCTTCTGATTATCTTCATCTCAGGCATATTCCATGCTTGTTCTAAAGTGGTCTTTCTGATATTGCCTAATTTCACATCCATTGCTCCAATACAGGGCCTAATATCCCCATACTGATTAATGTACATATGATATGAAAATCTATCGCAAACAGTTCCGATATAACTTTGGCTTAGTTCCCACTTATTTCCGTATTCCTCTCTGTCTATCTTTTGTAATTCTTGAAGTTTTGATTTTAGTCTTTGGTCTTCTTCGCATAAATCGCAAGTCGCTCCTCTTCCTCTTTTCAATACTGAATCAACATCAAAAATTATATTGTTTTCTCTGGCATATCTTAACAATTCAGACATATCTTCATAATTTGTTGGACCCTCTCCGCTACTTGTCATTATAGAAGTAACTAAAGCCATCCTGCTTTTTCTGCCGTATTTCTTTTTGCATCTTTCTTCATCATTGAAACCTTTGCTCATTAATAATTTTAAAGCTTCGTTTCTCTTTTGCCCATAACCGGTAATGCTTCTGCCTCTTTTGGGATCACTCACAAAAGCATCTTGAACTTCTGGGTTTAGAGAATTTCCTTTAATCATAATTTCAACAGGCAAATCATAAAGCCTATCTGCAATTTCTTCATCGATCCATTCTCCTGTTGTGAACAAAGTTACATAAAATCCTAGATCTCTGCATTTTTCTAATACTCTAAATGTTAAATCTCTATTTTTTGGGAGCAATGGTTCTCCTGCACCAGGTATTCCAATATCTTCAACACCCATAGCTTTTGCTTGTTCAAGTATGGAAACATAATCACTCCAACTAAGCAGATTCTCAATATCCTTTGGCTTTCCGCCTTCTGCATAACAGTATGAACATGCAAGATTGCAATAACCAGGAAGTTCTAACCAGATGTTTTTTAATGTAGTTCCGTCTGATGCTTTTGTCCCTACATCTTTCTGGATCGCTAAATCAGGTTTCACTATTCTTTTGTTTGACATTTTTTACCCCTTGATTACTTAATCGTAGTAATAAGAATTAGATAAAAATAGTTAAAATCTTCTACTAATTAATTTAATAAAATAGCAATATTTATATAAGAAAAGCTATTATATGCAATAATATGGACGTCAAAGACAGGAAAATACTCTATGAGCTGGACAAAAACGCCAGGATCAGCTATGCCCAGATAGGCAAGAAGATAGGATTAAGCACAGAAGTAGTCCATTACAGAGTCAAGAGATTGGAAGAAAAGGGAATAATAACCCAGTATCAGACAGCAGTCAATTATACTAAATTAGGCCTGATACACTTTAAGGTCTGCCTAAGATTCAACGGAATCTCCTTAGAGACAGAAGAAAGCCTATATTCAAGGCTTAAGGAGATCCCCCAAGTGATCTGGATTACTAAATGCCAGGGAGATTGGGATTCTATAATTTCCTGCACAGTAAACAACATAACTCAATTTGACCAGATCAAGGATAAAATCATCTCAATAGCCAATCCATACATATCTGAGAAATCGATCTCTATCTTATCTGATCTTTGGTCATTTCCAAGAAATTACCTGATCAACAAGAAAGCAGAAACTCCATTCAAGATCGGAGGAGAACAGCCAAAGATTGATGACCTGGATCTGAAACTGTTAAGGATACTTTCAAAAGACGCAAGAAAGCCTGTTGTGGATATTGTCAAAGAGCTGAAATCAACTGTTAAAATAGTAACCACAAAGATCAAAAGATTATCAAAAAATGGCATAATAAACAATTTCAGGCTGGTTATCGATTATGATAAGGCAGGGATCCGCTTCTACAAGACATTCGTCTACATAAAGAATCCTGATGCACAAAGGCTTAAGCAATTGCTAACAAGATTAAACATACACCAAAATGTGATCCATAACCTCAAAGTTATCGGGGAATGGGATCTAGAGCCGGAATTCGAATTTGAAAAAAAAGAAGATTTCCAAAAAACGATCCAATCATTGATGGATGAGTTCTCAGATATAATCCAGAGGATAAGTGTTATAAATATCCTCAAGGAATATAAATACACTTTTTTCTATAAATGACAAAATCAATATAAAGCTTCTCCATGCCCTCTTCTTCTAGCTCTAAATTCAGCAAGCTTTTGGGCGTATCCTCCTGATCTGGAGTTTCCTCTTCTCTGCTGCCTTTGAGGAAGCTTGATCCTTACTCTGTCTACTTGAGGAGTGTCTTCTTTGTGCACAGTTATGTCATGCATTGCAAGCACTTTGCCAAAGTTCTCATGGTCTCTTGATGCTACGATATTTACTGCTTTTCCTTCTTCTCCTGCTCTTGCAGTCCTTCCTATCCTATGGATGTACTGCTTGCTGTCGTCAGGAAGATCGTAGTTGTAGACATGTGATACTCCTTTGATGTCAAGCCCTCTTGCTGCTACGTCTGTGCATACGAGCACGTGTGCTTTGTTTGAGTGGAACTGGTGCATAGCTTTCTCTCTTCTGGCTTGCGAGAACCCTCCGTGTATCGCTATCGCGTCTATCCCGTTCAGCCTTAGGTTGTCTGCCACAAAGTCTGTATTTCTTTGTGAGTTGCAGAATACCATTACTAGTTTTCCTTTATCCTTTTTCAGGAGGTGTACAAGGAGTGAGAATTTCATGTTGTCTCTCACATCATAATATGATTGGTGCAGCTTCTTCGGATCTACCTGGTTCTCTGCTGATATCTTCTCCGGATTCTTCATGTACTTGTGAGCCAGATCTTTTATGTCTGGAGGCATTGTAGCTGAGAAGAACAATGTCTGTCTTTCTCTTGCGCACTGCCTTATTATCTTTTCAACATCATCTATGAATCCCATGTCAAGCATCCTGTCTGCTTCATCCAATACCAGGACTTTTACTCTTGACAGGTTTATCGTTCCTCTTTGGAGATGGTCTAATATCCTTCCTGGTGTTCCAACTACTATCTCTGCTGTCTTTAGCTTATGTATCTGCTGTGTTATGCCTACTCCGCCGTATACTGTGATCGTGTTGAATCTCTTGTATTTTGACAGTATCTTAAGCGAGTCTGTTACCTGCAAGGCTAGCTCTCTTGTTGGAGTCAACACTAATGCCTGTAATCCGTAGTCTTTCTTGATATGCTGGATTATTCCTGTCCCGAAAGCTAGTGTCTTTCCGCTTCCTGTGGCAGATCCTGCTATCACGTCTTTCCCTTCAAGTATTGAGGGGATTGTCTTCAGTTGTATCTCAGATGGGTGTTCAAATCCCTGTTCGTTTATTGAGCGCATTATCGGCTCTTCTATTCCTAATTTTTCAAATTCGTTCATTCTTTATTCTCTCGTTGTTATTGCTGATACAGTTACTGCATCATTCAATTTTTTATGTTAATCTTAGCAAGAAAAAGTTAATGGTTTTTACAAACATGATATATGATAGTTAATAAAGCATTTCATGCTTTATTCACTTCAGAAAATTTTGTTTAAAATTTTCTTGAATATTATGTTGACATTACTTTTTCTCTGACCAATATTGATGAAATAACCGCTCCCCTTTATAAATCTTTGCCTTTTTTCACCACTAAGAGGTAACTTCTCAGCTGCCTCAACTAAACACAGTGCTCCACTTCTTGAAAACATGTTCTGCATCCTTGCTTCTTATGGTGTGCATAAGGTCGCTTCTCAGGACTTTTGTTTCGGGATAAAGCTTGTCGCTCCAGAAATAGCCGTAGCTTATCACCCCGTCTATGCCTGGATTGTTATCATATAGTGTTTCAAACAGCGCTTCATATGCTATGGCCTGCTCCTCTTGATCAACAACAGCATCATTTGTCTGCTCTGCAGGAGGTATCCAGCCTCTGCTGAACCCGTGCTCTATGCTTGATATCGTCACGAGAAGGTACACTTCCTTATTCTCAAGATGGCTCCATTCGCTGCGCGAAAAATAACCTTGCCATTTCTGTTTCATCGCCTCAAGATCTTTTGGAACAACCGGCTCGTCTCTATACCAGTTGCCGTCCTGATCTACAAGGATAAAATCAAAGTATGACGTATCTATAGTAGTTATGATATGTATAGGATCCCAAAATCCAACTTTGCCGCTGAACTCTTTTTTGACTGATTCAAACAGATCCTTATAGAATGGATTCAGCTCATCGATAGGTATAAGCCAGTCTATGTTTGCATGCCTAGGGTTTATCACTATATGTGTTATTCCTGCTTTTTCTGCTTTTCTTGCTTCGTATAGTACAAATTCTTTCCAGTTGCTGAGGAATTCTGCCCTTTGCTCTTTGTCATATTCTTTTATCACTGCTGACGAGCTTAGGTCTCCGCTATCCGACAGTTGTTTTTCTGCTAAGTCTAATACTATCTGGCTCCCGATATCCTTGTTTTTCTCAAACGCTTCCCTTGCTCCCTCGATATCTCCTTTCATCTCTACAAGATTTAGCATCAGTATTATCTTTTGCTGGCCTTCTGATTTTGCTTTTTTTACAAGGGAGTTCATCTCAGACTGGTATATATTGTATGTTCCAGGACTGTCTTTAGGTGTTGGTATCGTCACAGTCCCGTCGTTGTGGAATAACGCAAAGTCTGTGAGCATCCATATCTTGCTTCCTATGGCATGCATCCTTTCTAATGTTGTGTCAGAATTTTTTGTGGTTATGTCTCCTAAGTCTATCCACAGATGCGGGTTTCCCCATATGTCCCAAGTCCCTATCCCTAGATCAAGTTTCTGCTCTGTATGAGGATATGCTTCAGGAAGATAGCTTACTTCATGATATTCATAAGGCTTTACGTCAAGATAGCTGCACCAAGGAGGCATAGGCCAAGGTCCTTTAGGAGGACATAATTTGAACGCAAACATCGCTGTGACCATAAGAATTATGACAGCAGGGATCCCTAACACTATCCATATCCATCTCTTCATATTATTGCCGTCGCTAGAGTAGTATTTAAATTTTCCCAATCCAAAACATTTATATTCTCATAATTTTTCCACAATTCTCTAGGAAATCCTAGGCGGTTTCTCGCATAACATTCATTACGGATTATGCAAAATATTGAGACGAGGTGTTGGATATGCATTTGTTAAAACTGCCCGACTTGGGTGAAGAGCTGCTGCATGAGATTCTTGATCTTGCAGAGGATGTAAAGAAGAATCCTGATAACTACAGGACTGCTATGAAGGATAAAACTTTGATGATGATATTTGCCAAGCCTTCTTTGAGGACTAGGGTTTCTTTTGAGACTGGCATGACCCAGATGGGAGGCCACGCTATCTATTATGACATAAGCACTTCTCCCATGGGTAAGAAGGAGTCTATATCAGACACTGCTAAGACCTCTTCAAGATATGTTGATCTTGTGATGGCAAGATTGTTCGAGCACTCAGACATTGTTGAGTTTGCATCTAACAGCACTGCTCCTGTCATAAACGCTCTGACGAATTTCTCGCATCCCTGCCAGAT
>CAZGIN010000013.1:0-15261 GCA_964526585.1 uncultured Methanosarcinales archaeon | reverse complement strand
ACAATGCTCAGGCTCAGATCAAGTATTTGTGATTTTCAGATACTTTCAGAGCAGTTTTCCTTAGAAATGTTTAAATATTGCATTCCTTAATGTTAACTTATGAGGCTTGAAGTCGATACTGAACTTGATTCTGTTGAAGATTTGAAGGATGCAGTCTCAACTCTTAATGAGGCGATTCGTCTGAGATCAGCAGAATCTTTATCTTCTCCTGCTTCCGATGAGGCTCCAAGCATATTTAGCTTATTTGACGAGGCTCCTTCCCAGCCTTCTAATGATATCCCTTCTGCATCTATTTCCGGGCAGCCTGAGCATAACCCTATTTCTTTTGATGATTCTGATGAAAAATCTGATGAAGAGTCCCAAGAAGACAATGAAGAGACTCCTCAGATCACCATTATTGACTATTAGTTTGCAATAAACTTTATATAACCTTGTTGTTAGCTTATTTTTGGTGATTGTGATGGTTGATGATTTTCAGTTCAATAAGCAGTTCAGGAACATGGGCATCGATACTGATGCTGTTAAGAATACTCAAGTGAGAGGCTCTAAGATTGAGGTTATTCATGTTGATGAGTCTTCTCCTGAAGCTCCAAAACAGGTAGAATCTTCTCCGGAAGAGCCAAAATCTGTTGTATCAGATGATGCTTTGGAATCTTTGAGGGCAGCTCATGCGAGGGCTCAGGAACTTACTAATTCAAGGATAGAGAATCTCAAGGCAGAGGTCAACAAGGTTTTGGGACAGTTCCACGAGCAGATCCAGAGTTTGAGGACAGAGCTTTCTCAGCTTAAGCGTGCTTCTGTTCAGTCTAATAATGTTCAGCAGCCTCAGCCGCAGCAACAGGCTCAGCAAAATCAGCAGCCTGCTCAACAAGCTCCTGCTCCTCAGCAGAGTTCTCAGCCTAAGGGTGATTATGAGCCTGGTGGTTCTAAGGTTTCTGTTGAGAACATCTTTGATTTCAGCAACGCTAAGGATTTTAAGAGATGTTAATAAAGGCCATGATCATGGAAGCATTTGACGTATTTTTTGTCTTGCGTCTGTAGATGGTTTATCAGCCAATCTTCTAGAAAGTCAAGCAGCTCTTGGATTATATCTCCTCCTTTTTTGTACCTTTCCATGAATACTTCTACTTGGCTTGCAAGCTTTTTGTGTTCTTTTATGTGTTCTGGTGCTCCTGCATACTTGAATCTCTTGAAATACTTCTCTTCTGTCTTGAAATGAAACTTCTTATACTGCACCAGCTCTTTCAGAAGTTGAGATATTGTTCTTTTGGTTTTCATCTCAAGTATAGAATTGTACAGCTTGTTTAGGATCTCCACAAACATCTGGTGCTGTTTGTCTATTATCTCTATCCCAAGCTCGTATTCTTGCTGCCACTCAAACATATCGCTATCCAAAGCTTTGGAATATTTAAGCTTTTAGAATTCCAGTATCTTCCCTTCTTTCCCAACATTGACTACAGTAGTATTGCCGATCTTTTCTTCGATGCCTTCTGCTTCGTGCACATGAGAACAAAGTAAAAAGTCTGGATTAAATTTATCAATCGCCTCTCTTATCGCTGTGCTTCCAGGAAAAAAGTTGGTGAATTTCTCTATCTTTGATCCTGTCGGATGTACGTGCGTCACCATTATCTTCTTCTTAAGGTCTTTTACATATTTGTGGCCTTTCTCCAGTAATTGTGTAGTCTCATCATCTGATAATTGGAATAATCCTACGTTTGCTCCTCCGCATCCGAATATTCCTACATCTCCTGCTTTGATAGAATACCCATGTAAGTTTGTAGCTCCATACACCTCTGCCAGAAAATCTGCTGTTGCGACAGTCTCATGGTTTCCAGGGATAAGTGCAACTTTCTTGTTTTTCTTTGCGAACGCTCCTATTATGTTGTCTGTGCTTTTTTCAAAATGAGTAAGGTCCCCGCACAAGATAACTAGGTCTACGTTTTCATTCTCAGCTTTTTGTGCCAGCCGTTCTGCCAGCCTTGTATCTCCATGTAGGTCTCCTGCTGCTAATATTTTCATCTTAGATCTTATCTCTCTATTACTTCTTCTGAGTCTCCGGTAAGGTCTACTATCTTTGATGGCCTTCCGTCTTTCTCTCCTTCATATAGTATGAAATCTACATTGTTTTTTATCTCTGGATCTAGATTTTCAAGTGATGTCATGAACTCTTTTCCTGCCTTGTTTGCTGATGTTGTCACTATCGGCTTTCCGAATTCTGCCACTGCTTCGCTTATCCAGTGGTGCGGTATCCTTACTCCAAGGTGTTGTGAATCCAGCCTTACCATGTCTGGTATGCTTTTTGGATTCTTCAGCTTCAGTATTAGTGTATATGGTCCTGGAAGCTTTCCAAGCCATTCTTCTGCGTTGCCGTCTATTAGGCAGTTTTCTCTTATCCATGCTTTTGAAGGGGCTATTACGCTGTAGGGCTTTTTATGCCTGTTCTTCAGCTCTCTGAGCTTCTGCACTGCTTTTTCATTTGTTGCGTCGCAGCCTAAGCCGTATATTGTGTCTGTTGGGTGTATGAACAGAGCTCCTTCTATTATCTGCTTTTTCAGCGATTCCCTGTTTAGCTTCATCTCGTCAAAATTTAACACCCTCATAGTAGAAAAAGAGCCAGTCCTTATTTATAAATGTTGTTGTTAATTCTTTATATATTTTTAAGTAAAAATCCCCTTCCCCTTGCGGGGATTCGGGGGCGGGTGTTCAGAATTGTTTCAAACACTTGTGTTTGAATACCTCGCAAAGTTCTACTTTGCGTTGTAGCTGGATAAGAGTTAACTAGATAAGTATCCTATCATAAAGCCTTCTTCAAAGGCATTTATTCCATCATTATCGATGCTTTCATAAACTCCTTCTTCCATGTACATATCTCTTTCAAAATCTTCTGTCTCTATCATGCTATCCACCTCTCGCTGAATTGGAAGTCAAATGAATCTAGCTTCCTTGAAGGTACGCTTAGGTTTCTTATCTGTTGGTAAAATAGGTTTTTGATCGTTTCATTGCTTAGGTCTACTGGCATGTTGATCCTCCTCCTTGGCAGTTTAAAATTTGGGGCCGGAGCAGGAAAAGAGGTGAACCAAAACCTGCTCCGGTTATGGGCGTTTTTATGTTATCCATACCTTCTACAATCACAGAATTCCTTTATATATCTCATTTGAGCATGTCCACTGACCCCTAATAAACCCAGAAAATCCCCGCACTCATCAAATTCAAGCCCCTAAGCAGTCTTCTCAATGGACAGTCTCATTGGCCACTCAGGATTAGTTTTATAAAATCTTGTATAATTTTGAGTAGGATGACTGATGAGCCTGAACTGTTGGAATCTGAGATCAAGTATCCTACTGAGCAGGCGATGCTTGACGATATTTTAGGGGAATATGGATTTGAGGCTTACTCTCGTGGTCCTGATGATTTTCTTAGATTGATGAGGAAGATGGAAGATATCGCTCGTAGAGACTGGAAAAAGCTTAATTCTGAGCCTTATCCTGTAGATCATTGCAGCAAGCTTGAGGCTTTCTTGAAAGGCCCTGTCAAGCCGTTTATGGTTGTAGTGACTGCGCTTCATGGCAGCTCTGAAAAGAAGATAGAGACTGAGATACCTCAAAATAATCTGCTGCTTCAGGTTTATCTTAGGACTAGGATTCCTTATAATGCTTTCACATATGTGGTTACAGATCATAGAGAAGTGTTTGTGCGTCCTCCAACTGTCCCTTTGACAGAGGAAGAAGAGAGGGAGCTGTTTGATGAATGTATCTTTTCTGCTCCAGAAGGTTCTATGGAGAACTACGGTTTTGCTCTTGTTAAATGGAAAAGATCAGATCTTAAGAAGTGGCTTAGGGTCAAAAGTTCCTTTCTGCCGGGTAGGGTTTCTGGAAGATGGACTTTTCCTTCATTGCGCCTAAATGAGAGGTCAGGATATTCCTCTCTTTATCATTCGATGAGATCTTCTGGATCTGAATATCTTTTGCTCTGCGTGAATGATCGCACTGCTTGGCATAAGGAGTTTGAAGATATTGACAGGTTGCAGCTTCAGGTAGATCTGAACGGCAATCCGGGAAGCACCCTTCTGGCTGTTATAGGCAATGATGTTTATTTAAGGGCTCCTGCAAACGTCCCTATGCGCGACCCAGATGTTGATTTTCATATGAAGTTTTACAGGGCATCTAGAAATCAGTAAGTTTTTTCCCTTCCTCAGGATTCACTATAGTAGTCGAACCTTCTATTCCGCCGGTAATTTTTTTGACAGATATAAAACCGTTCTTAGCAAGCTTATCGATCTTCCTCTGAAAAGTACGATAGCTGCTCTTCCCTTCTTTTTGCTGGTATTTCTTGAACAGGTCTCCTATCTTTGTTCCGGGGTTTTCTTTCACTAATGCATATATTCCTTTTGTGTCATCTTCTAAATCAGTGCTTTTCTTGATAGTGAATTCATCTAGCTTAACAACTGCTTTCTCTGCATGCTCTTTTGTTATCTTGCGGGAGCTGGATTCCTCAGCCACCAATCCTGCTTCTTTCATAAGATGAAGTCCTGATCTTATATCCATTAGAGCTGCTGCTTTATTCACAACAAGCTCAAATGCGTCTTGCTCCCATACTCCTGGGACGAAAGCTAATTTTTTTCTTTCCTGCATTATGCCTTTTGTCTCTGCTGGATTATACTGTTTGAACTCTAATAGCTCAGCAGTTAATCTGGACTTGATCCTCTCATCAAGATCAAGAAGCCATTCTTTGTAGTTTGTGATCAAAAATATCGATTTCTTATAGATTCCCTCAACTAATGAATATACAAAGTCAAAGTCATCTAGTTTGTCGACTTCATCAAATACAAATACTGCTGCTTTCTTGTTGACGATTCCTTGGATGACTTTAAACAGTTCTTCAGCACGTCTATTTTGTGTAAATTTATATCCTAATTGGTGGCATATATCTTCATATATCTTGAATGCTGTGTTCTTCTGCCAGCAGTTCACATATACTGGAAATATTTCGTCTGTCTGCTCTTCTAGATCTCTTAATACCCATCTGATTGCTGCTGTCTTCCCTATTCCTGGTGCGCCGTATATCATCACGTTGCGTCCGTCCATATTGTTGAACAAGGGTTTTATGCACATTGCTGCATGCCTTTGTTCTTTCTCCCTATACGGCAGTAGTTTGGGCAGGAACTCATAGCTTAACGCTACTTCGTTTAGGAAAAGGCTCTCGTCTGATGAAAGCATATTGTTAAATAGTGACATATCAAAAAGAATGCAGTGGACATTTATAATGTTTTTGGGGATTTGGCTAGTGGAGGTTATACTCCTTCAGGCTTACTTCTTCTTTATCTTGTCCCTTCCGCCCATATATCCCCTAAGGGCTTCTGGAATAATTACTGAGCCGTCTGCTTCCTGGTAGTTCTCAAGTATAGCGACAAGTGCTCTTGATGTAGCTATTGCTGTATTGTTCAAAGAATGCGCCAATGGGTTCCCTTTTCCTCCTGGAACTCCGTATTTTATCCCCAACCTGCGGGTTTGGTAATCTGTGCAGTTGCTGCATGAAGCAGCTTCCCTATACTTCTCCTGCCTTGGCATCCATACTTCTAAGTCGTATTTCTTTGCAGCTACTACTCCTAGGTCTCCGGTACATATGTTCACAATCCTATATGGCAGTTTGAGCGCTTGGAACAGCTCTTCTGTATTTTTCAGTATCTCTTCATGCATTTCCCAGCTCTCTTCTGGCTTGCATATCACTACTTGCTCTACTTTATGGAACTGATGTACTCTGAAGAACCCTTTTTCATCGATTCCGTGCGAACCGATCTCTTTTCTGAAGCATGCTGAATATCCTACCATCTTCAATGGTGTCTGTTCAGCTGGTATGCTTTCGTTCATGAACTGCCCCATCAGGGGATGTTCTGATGTCGCGATCAGGTGAAGGTCTTCGTCCTTTACAGAGTATACTGATTGTTGGAATGTCTCATAGTCTGTAACGCCGTCTACTGTTGCTTTATTTATCATGTATGGTGGCTCTACAAAGACAAATCCTTTGCTTACCATGTGGTCTATCGCAAACCGTATCAAAGCCTGGTTAAGCAAAGCCAGGTCTCCTTTCAAAAAGTAAAACCCGTTCCCTGCTATCTTACGGGCTCGGTCGAAATCTGCAACGCCCAGTTCTTCTGCTATTTCCGCATGGTTTCTTACTTCAAACTTGAACTTTGGAACTTTGCCCCATTTGCGGACTTCAACATTTTCTGATTCATCTTTTCCGTATGGCACGGATTCATGCATGATGTTTGGAAGCCTCATCAGGTATTGGTTTATCTGCGTCAAAAGCTCATTTGCTTTCTCTTCTTTCTTTGCTATCTTTTCAGGTATCTTTTTTGCTTCTTCCAGTACTTTTTTTGGATCTTTTCCTGCTTTCTTTGCTTCTGCTATCTTTTTGCTTACAGAATTCCTCTCCGCGCGAAGCTCGTCTATCTCTTTCTTGAGCTTTCTCCATTCTTCATCAAGCTTTAATATCTCGTCTACCCATTTTGCTCTAACCGTATCTTTCCGCTTTTTGAGGTCTTTTCGGACTATGTCAGGATTCTCTCTTATCAGCTTGATATCTATCATATTTTCACAATAAAATTTAATGGTTATTAAATCTTTTGAGAATTAAAGTGGATTCGTCTATTGAGAGCTTCTGTCTCGATAAGGTCTACTTATCCCACTTCTTCCTTTTTTTTGTTCTTCTTGTGCTCTTTGGACTTCCATCTGCCACGCTACAGGATCTACTCTTGATCTTGGAATCTTAGTTGAAGATTGCCTGACATCTAGGGTTGAAGGTGTTTCTGTCCCTTCATCATAAGGAAGTTTTGATTGGTCTTGTCTAGGCATTGTTGGGTATCTGGGATTTTTTATCTTTTCTTGTTCTTCCTTCATCTGCCTTGCAAGTTCAAGATCTGATTCCGTTGCTTCAGAAATTCTTGTGTGAGGGTATTTTGCACACGTTGCTTCCATATCTCTTCTTGTCATCTCTCCAGTTACTAAGTAAGCGAATGTTTGGACTATTACTTCTCCATTCTTATAAGGTATTCCTTGGGACGTGCAGAATGCGTAGAACATTTCTTCGAATTGTTCTCCTGTCATTTCTTTGGAAAATGTTATATTTGTTAGGTTTACAGGTATTCTTTTTTGATCTTCGGCAGCTAGTATTTCTTCTAAAAATCTACCCTCTTTTACATGCTTTGCTAGTGGATGATCTTGTCTCCCGTTTCCATTGCCGTTTACCATATTCTCTATAAAACAGTGAATTATTTATAAACATTGCTATATTCACATCACCCTAAAGTGGTGACGAATATTCTTATAATTTATATAAAACTAATCCAGCAGGTGTTCCTCCTTTACTCTTGATAATAACGCAAATATGATTATCAGCCCTCCTAGGATCATGAATGAATATCTTACAGACCATTCAACCATAAATCCAAGCACTGGATACAGCACAGCGCAGGAAAAGCTTCTTAGCATAGATACTGTGCTTATCACTGTTGCCCTGTTGTGGCTCTCTATATGCTTGTTCATATAGTTCTGGAACAATACCGGCCTTGACAGCCCGAATGCTCCAATACCTACAAGCAGTAATACTGTTATTGCCACTATATCATTCAGTCCTAATAGTACAAAGCATATTCCTGCTATCAAAGCGCTCCAGAGAAGGTATCTCTTTCTTGATCCAAATATCTTTTCTATCTTTTCGAAGTTGTTCATGAACACTACTTCAATTCCTGTTATTGCTGCATGTATAAATCCGAAATAAAGCAAAGGTATCTTCATCTCTAGCAGCAATGGCTGGTAAAGCCATACTGCAAAGAACACCAATACTTCTATGCTTGTCCTGTCAAATGCTAATGTCTTCAGTATCTTGTGGCCTGAGAAGTATTTTACTCCTCCTATCAGCATCTCGAGATATCTTTTTGATTCTACCTTCTTTCTTGTTTTTGGCTCCTTTAGGAAAAATGTGATGGCGCATGCGAGGGCAAAAGGCACTGCCATAAACATCATGGCATATCTTACTCCTATTGTTGCTGCAATCCAGCTTCCTATTGGCGCTGCTATCATCAATCCTAATAATTGAAAGCTGCTGTATCTCCCGAATATCTTTTTTGATTTCTTCTCCTGCCTTGTCTTTTTCAGGCTGTCATATACAAGAGCTTCATCTGCTCCTGACATGAATGCAAATCCCGTTCCCCATATGAATTCAGCCAGGAAAAATAAGTATATGTTTGGGTATATCGAGTATAATATTGCGGCTGCTCCTACAGATATCGCTGCCAGTGTCATCGACAGCTTTCTTCCTAGGTAGTCTGCCACTGCTCCTGTCGGTATCTCCATTATGAACGATGAGAACACGAAGAATGACTGCAGAAGCATTATCTGTACATAGCTTATCTTTCCCCAGTTTAGGAAGAAGGGTACTAGTACTCCTCCTATGAAGTGCAGATATATAAGAAAGTTAAAAGCATACATAAGCTTTATGTTGTTCTTGTATGATCCCATACTCTCCTATCAATTTCAGGATTATTTAAACTTATACTCATCTCCCAAAAATATTATCCTAAATCCTTTTAAACTCCGGAATATTCTTTTTTGCTATGGCAGATTACAAGCATATATTTAGGACAGTCATGAAAGAAACTTTCGCTAACATATCTTCTTTTGGCAGCATGATATTTGTTTACTGCCTCGCTCTTGCCTTCCTGTTTGTAGATCTCAATTTTGGAGTGATCATGCTTATAGGCTTGGTATCTTTAGACATTGCAGGAAACCTCATAAAGCTCATCCTTCCTAAGAAGCGGCCTGATAACGAGCCTTATTCAAATATGATAGAAAAGCTTCATGCTGGATCGTTTCCTAGCATCCATGCCGCAAGGGCTGCATTTCTGGCATTGCTCCTGAATCTGTATTTCAAAGGCATCTGGTTTGGAGTGTTCATATTCATAATAGCGTTGCTTGTCGGAGCTTCTAGAAAGATATTGGACAGGCATTATTTTATCGATATCTTTGCAGGATATGTATTAGGCATATTGGTCTTTCTTAGTATCCAGGCATCAATGTTATGATCTTTGTCGTGCTTGTCCCTGGATTTCCAAACATCTGTTTGAATATGTCTATGATCTGGTCTCCTGAATAGCTCCTGGGGCGGCGGTTTATCTTTCTTTCTTCCAGATCGCTTCGGTCTTTTGTCTGGTCATGATCATCCTTTCTTGTGACAAGAGCCTTTATACAGTCTCTCATAAAGGCATATTTAGCATGCGGCAGGCTCATCCCTTTCACTTTTTCGAACAGCCACCTGTAGTTGCTCACTCCGCTGTATTTCCCGAACCATACTTCTGGTGTATCTGTTGGATATGAGCAGTATACTTTTGGATCTGTTAGCATTGCATGTACATGTATTCCTGTCTGCGTCCTGAGTGCTTCCGGGCTTCCTGGTTTTGCAGGGCCTGTTCCTGCATATTCCCTTACTTTTTCACACACTCTTTGCATTCCATCATAATCAAATCCGTCTATCTCTATTTGCAGGCTCCTTAGTTTGCGTAGTGTCTCTTCTAGGTTTGTATTGCCTGCTCTTTCTCCTATTCCTGTGAATGTTCCTGATATCAGTTCTGCTCCTGCTAGTACTGCATCGATAGTATTGTCAACAGCTAATCCCCTATCATTATGGAAGTGTACTCCAATCTTTCCAGGATATCTTTGTTTGATCTCTGCTATCAGAGGCCCGGCTTCTCCTCTTTCTAATACTCCTACTGTATCACACACGAGAAGGTATCTGATATCTCCCATCGCATGCGCAAATTCTGCAAGATATTCTATATCTGTTCTTGTTGCGTCCTCTACTGCAAAGTCTATAGTTAATCCCTGTTGTCTTGCATACTCAACGGCTTCTTTGCTTTCTATGATGTTCTGCTCGGGGGTTTTTCCTTTTGCTTTCAGCAGCCTTTCTGATGTTGATGTAAACAATGTTATAGCTGTAGCTCCAAGATGTCTAGACATATCTACATAGGCTCTTGACATCATTGTTGCTGGCACAAGATTTATCCCTTCCTGGATCAGCTGTAACACAACTCCTTGTTCTTCTAGTGATGTTGCAGGCATAACATCTATGTAATGCACGCCTAGGTCTGCTATCATCCTGGCCAGTTCAGCTTTCTCTCTTGTTGTGAAGACTATCCCGACCTGCTGCTCTCCGTCCCTTAGCGTTTCATCTACTATCTCAAGAACCATAAGATGTATTATTCGACTTTATTTTTAATCTTTTTCTATATAATTTATAGAAACTTACTTAGGATAAGTTGAAAAGTCCTTATATTAGCTTATTTGCTTACCTTGACTTCTATGCCCTCTCCTGAATTAAGGGCATCTTCTAATATCTTTCCTATCTTATTTTTCTTTGTTATCTTCACTATCCCTGTCTTTCCCACTTTTGCTGATAGAAGATAGTCTCCTCCTGAGAATATGTCTACATCTTTGTGGGCATGCCTGCTTCCTACATCTATAAGCACGTTCTTTTTCCTTATCTCTGAAGAGAAAGGCACGATCTCTCCTGTTGAGTATCCTTTTTCAAGATCTTGTATATCTATGCTTATTCCCAGCTTTTTTTCGATTGCGTTGATAGTCTCTCCTTTTTTTCCGATAACTCTGGCTCTCAATTCAGTAGGAACTTTTACTATCGCTTTGTTGTCTGAGAGCATCTCTACATCTACTGCATCTGAGTATTTCTGGAATTCTCTTACTACTTGCTGTGCTGCTAGCTTTTGCACTCCGGTTTTTCCTGCATTTCCTCTTATCGGGACTACTACTGTCTGCTCTCCGTATGTGTATAGCTCAAATTCAGGTCTATTGTTCTCGAAATCTGACACGACAACTACTGGCCTTGCTAGGTCTGCTTCTGTCATTCCTGCTGGGACTTTTACCATCATCTGTAGCGACAGTACTTTTGCAACCATGCCTTTATCGATGAATATGACTGTATCTATCACTTGGGGTATAACTCCAAGCTCAAGTTTTCCCACAAATCTCTGAATTGCATCTATAGGGTTTGTTGCATGCACTACTCCTGCCATGCCTATTCCTGCTAACCTAAGGTCTGCAAAAAGAAGGAAGTCTGCTGTGTTTCTCATCTCGTCAAATATTGTGTTGTCAGGCCTGCTCAATAATAGTACATCATGCACTTCTTGCGAGTCTCCGTGCGATATTGCGTATTGTGTTACGTTCTCAGCAAGTATAAGGTCCCTTGGAGCCTCTACGGTCTTAACAGTCCTGTTCTGTGAAGCATAATATTCTGCAAGAGCTTGGGCGAATGTGCTTTTTCCCATTCCTGGGGCTCCTGCGATGAGCACTCCTTCTGCCTGGTCTTTTATCCGTTTGTCAAGTTTTTCGCTTAGGTGGTAATCAGGAAGGGAAAGCCTTTTGACAGGTCTTACTGCTGTTATCTCCCACCCGTCTGAGAATGGAGGCCTTGTTATGACTATCCTGTATTTCCCCAGCTGAACTATTGTGCTTCCAGGCCTTTCTATCTCTACAAACCCGTCTTTTCTTATGCCTGCCTCTTCTATTATCTCTCTTGATATGTCCTGAACTTCATCCTGTGTTAATAGCTTCTTTCCGATCTCTACAAATGCCCATTCTCCGGGCTTTCCTTTTTTTGAGTATGCTTTGATGCCTTCGCGCAGATGCACGCTCATAGTCGTCTCATCGAAATAAGAGTCAAGTTTCAGCTTCCTTGCTGTCTCTTTCATGTGCACGAACAGGCAGTCTATCCCTTTTGCTTCAGCTACCTTTCTCTGCACCTTGTCTGCAGTTACTAATGTTGCATCCTGTTCATATGCCAATTCTCTTATCATTGCGTCTATCTCGCCCTGCTTGGCATAGTGTATCTCTGCTCCTGATGGTTTTTTTCCTGTGAACTTTATCTCAAATCCGTACTTGGAAGCCAACTCCCTAAGCTTCTGCAGCTCATCTAATCCCAGATATCCTTTGCTTTTGTTCTCATTAGCCTGGTGCTCCAGTTCTGCTACTGCTGCTTCATGGATTATTATCTCCTTGACTGTTATCTCTTTGTTTTCTATCTTTTCAGAAAGTATTCCTTCTATAAGGACTGATGTATCTGGTACTGCTTTGTCTTTCATGAGAATTTGCAGGTTGACTTTGTTTATAAACTTTCCTAGAATATGTTTCTTAAGAATATCGCTATCCTTTGCCACACGCTGACATTAACAAGGTCTAGGCTGAACTTTTCTTCAGCAGAATATTTGTTACTCTCTTTGTCCTCATACTCAGCTATGATTGTAAAATCATTGGTTCCGGGGCTTAATGCTTTTCCTGTTACTGTCATGACTATCTGCCTGTTTGCTGTAAGCTCTCCTATCAGCCATGATTCTTTCTTTTTCCCTGTCATGAACGATACTTTTACGTTCTTTGGGGTCTCATAGGATTCTTTCTGTATCATGAAGCTTATCTCGAATTCATCATCATAGCTGGCTTCACTTGGGTGCTTGATGTCTATTATCTTTACTTTTGGCTCGTCATATACCAAGTACTTAACTGACTCCACTTTAGATATCACGTTATTGCTTGCCCGTATATACTTCTCTTTTTCTCCTACTTCTGTTTCTGTCGAAGAGAAAGATACTGTCTTCTGTTGTGTTATTCCCAGGTTGATCTTTCTGCATTCTTTGTCTACGCACACCAAAAGGTCGTTTATGTACAGGTTTCCTGTGTTCTTTATTGTGCAGCCTGTGATTATCTCTTCATCCACTTTGTACTCTGGTTTTGACGTGATGCATTGGAGGCTCACTCCCTGGGATCCTAATGTCTGTGTGTTTTCCTGTACTGCTATGCTCTCTACATCTTCATAGTCATATTGTGGGTATCCTTTCATCACCTTGAATTCTGCTCTTGCGCTTGTGTTCTGTGTTGTATACACAAGTACAGGTATGGTATAGATGAATTGAGGGTCAAGGTCTTCTGCTGCTTTTGTTGTCCAGTACAGCTTTTTTGTCTGGCCTGGCTTGAGCAGCACGATCCTGTTCGGATCATCGATTATCTGCATATCTTCTGATCTTGATAATATCACTTCTGCCGCAGTATAGTACTGGCTTGGGTTTTCTATCTCTGCTTCAAGCAGGTTATAGCTTCCAAATCCGGTTGTTTTCTTTATGAATTCAGCTTTTATGCTGATCCCTTCACTGACTCTCCCATTGACTGCTTTCTGTTCTACTTTTATGTCAAGCGGCTTTGTCTCTACTTCTATGTTGCGGCCTCTCCATTGGTATTCTATGCTGCTTGGGCTTGCGTCTGTGCTTTCTTCCATCTTGATATGGCCTGCATCCACATATCCAAATTCTCCGTATGTTATGTCAAACGGCACCCATTCTCCTATGTATACTTCTGCCCATGCGTGCGGCCCGTAGTCATTGAGATCGTTCCAGTTTGAGTATGCCATCCCGCTTACGAATCTTGCTGGTATCCCTAATGCCCTGTTGAGGGATATGAACAATGTTGTTATCTCGTCGCAGACTCCATACTTGTTCTCTAGAACCCAAGATGATTTCTGGGATATCTTTTCAGTGAGCGTGTTCAGGCTGTAGTTGATGTTCTCTTTTGTCCATCTTGCTGTCTTGAACACTGTCTCATAGAGATCGTCTTCTCCTTCTGCTATCTTTGATGCTGTCTCTATTATCCTTTCGTCATTTGAATCGATATAAGGTGCGCTCTCGACATACTGCTTGACATCATCAGTAACGCTCTTCAGAGGAAATTCTATCTTCTGGTTTATCTTCGGAAAGAAATAGCTTGTCCTGACTGTTCCGCTCACTTCTATCCTGATCTCATCGTCTGCTTCTTCCCATCTGTAGTCTATGGAATCTTGTTTCTTCTCTCCTTCTCCTGTATTCAGGCTCATCACTTCTTGGTTGATGCCTTCTCTTGGGAAGAACTTTAGCTGCGCCTCGATATAATCAAGCTGGTAGTTCCCTCCCTTTATCACGTCTGCTTGCGCAGTGACTTTTACTGTTGACACTGCTTCTTCTGCTTCAAATGGGGTTTGTGCAGATACAGCGCTTGCTAATACTATAAGCGTCAATATTGCAAGAATAAGGTTGGTATTGCGCATTGGCTTTTTCTTTCTTCTCTAGTATTTAAACTTAGTGATGCTTATATTTTCATCTTATATATTAGATTATAGTCTTTAAACCCTTTCCTTTTCCAGAAAGCATTTGCATCTGGATCTTCTGCATGCGTGCTTACTGTTGCCCAGTTCATCTTTTTCTTCTTGAACCACTCAATAGCTTTTTCAAGCAGTTTTGTCCCCAAGCCTTTTTCCCTATGCTCATCTGCTACATATGCTTCGTCTATATATCCTACTTTCTCGTGGAACGGCTCCCTTTCCTTTATCCTGCATTTGAGGTATCCGATTATCTTCTTATCCTCTTCTGCGACAAAGTATTTGTGGTGCTCCATCTCTTCCTTAATATAGGTAGTAGCTTCTTTTTTGTTGAACCATGCTTTGTCCATCTTGTCTGCTTCATCTATCCTGTCCCATTTGCTGAAAAGTATCTGATACATCTCAAGTATCTTAGGGGTGTCTTCTTTCTTTGCTTCTCTTATTTGGGCCATAGCGGTCGGTATGGGCATCTCCTTAATAAATCTTTCAATCGCAACATTTATTAACCAGCGCCATTATTAATATCAAAAATATTCATAAAATTATTAGAATTAATAATAAGATGAAAATAAACTTCATATCAAAAGCTAAGATAACCCAGGCAGGCCAGGTTACTCTTCCTCTGGAAGCTAGAAATAATCTCAAGATCAGCACTAATGAGGAGATCTATTGGTATGAAGTTGATGGCATAATGGTCGCTACAAAATCTCTCTTGAATCAGGAAGATTTAAAGAAAGAACTCAAACGGAGGCTCAGATGATAGAGTTCGCTAACAGGATGGGGCTTGCAGCATTGCTTGCCTTGATACCCTTCCTAATAATATATTTGAGAAGCCCTAAGCCTGTTGACATGACGATCCCCTCTTTGATGTTCTTGTACAAGAACAAGGGTGTTGTCAAGAGAGTTTCTTTCCTGAGAAGGCTGATGCAGAATCTGATATTCTTCCTGCAGCTTTTTGCTTTAATTCTTCTAGCCCTTACTATAGCAGCGCCTTTCATCACTATCCCTTATACTTATTCAGATGATCACACTGTGTTGATCATAGATACGTCTGCTTCCATGCAGGCTGACGGACGT
>CAZGIN010000012.1:13652-15467 GCA_964526585.1 uncultured Methanosarcinales archaeon | reverse complement strand
AGAAGCGCTTCCTTAACTTTAGTCGATCCTAGCTTCACTCCAAGCTGTCCTGAAAGCTGCGATGATGACAATAATGCTACTAAAGATACATGCAATGCTGCTACTGATTATTTCTGCCTTCACACCCCCATTCCTGGAAAATGCGGCAACTATAATTGTGATGGCTCTGAAACAAAGTGCAGCTGCCCTGTTGACTGCGGCAATTGTGCAGGAGATATAGGAGATTACTTAGAGTATGCCTGCTCAACAACTAGTGAATGTGGAGCTATGCTTAAGCCTGATGTTGTGCTCACTCCTAAAACCCTTGTGGAAGACAAAGGAAGCACTGATTTCTCTATGAGCGTTAAATATACTTATGATGAGCCTTTCAGCTATCCTGCTTCTTCATTTGATCTTGATTTTGAGCTTAAGCTGCTTAATGAAGGAGTATCAAATCTTGTTGTCGATGAGATTAGATTATTAGAATCAAGTACTTTGCTTGGGGACGAAAAGGTCTCTTTATCACTCCCAAATATTGGTTCTGTAGCTTCAGCAAGCGTTCCTTTCAGCTTTTCCATGTCTGAGCCTGAAGATTCAAGGTCTGTTACTATTGAGATAAGTTATAGTTATGACAAGACCACTACAACTGGTACAAATAAGCAGACTGGTAAGATCACAAAGAATCTTGGCAGCCTTGATATAATCAACCCTACTGTAGGATAGATCAAGATGAACAAAAAAGGTATTGAGCTTTCAGTTAACATGCTTGTAGTTATCATAATAGCTTTGGTCGTGTTCGGCTTCGGCATATGGATGTCTAGCAAGTTCTTCGGAGCTGCTGAGTCCCAGAAAGCTCAGATCGATCAGGATACCGAGTCTGCTATAGAAAACTTGTTGAGCGGAGGAACAAGAGTCGGCATCCCTATCAACAGGAAGACTATCAAGAGAGGTAGCAGCGATATCTTCGGCTTAGGAGTGTTAAATACAGGAGGCCAGTCTGATAATTTTGTCATAAAAGTCAATTTCAACCGCGCTTATCTCCCTAATGACGAGGAGATCGAGGCTCCTGCGGACGATCCTAGTTTCATAAACAACAACTGGATCCTTTATGACCCTTCAGCATTGATCCCTAATAATGATTTTGTCAGCATCCCTATCCTTATAAAAGTGCAGAATTCCATGACAGATTCTGACATAACTGAGAAAGGGATTTATATATTCAATGTCTGCGTATGCCGTGATAACCCTCAGGGAGTCTGCGCTGATCTCAGTCTTGGCTGCAGGGCTGATACCTCTGCTGAGCTTTACGGCGGCTCATTGAAGAAGATCTATGTTGAAGTTCCTTGATTAGATGATTATCCGATTATTTCTTCGCAAATATCTCTATCCTTGCTTCAGATATAGAATTTAATATCTTGAATCCTGCTTCTTCAAGGTATTGCTCAAGTTCTGTCTGTGAATAATATTCTGTCTCGAACTGCTCAAGCTCTTCCGGCTTTTCCATCTTTTCTGGAAATGCTGTTATCATTATTATCCCGTTCTTCTTCAGTATCCTGTAGAATTCTTTCGCTGTTTTCAGGATCTCGTCTTTTCTTACAAGGTTTATGAAGTCATAGCACCATATCCCGTTGAATTCTTCGTCCTTGAACTCCATATCCTGTATCGGCATATTTTTGAGCTGCCTTCTTGTGAGCTTGTGTGATTTTCCCCTGTTCAGCGCTTCTTTTATCATGTCAGATGAAGCATCTATGCCTACAACTGAGTATCCTTCTTCCTTGAAATATCTGACATCTCTTCCTGCTCCGCATGCTGCATCAAGTATCTTTGCTTTTTTTG
>CAZGIN010000012.1:0-13642 GCA_964526585.1 uncultured Methanosarcinales archaeon | reverse complement strand
AACTGAGGTATCCTGTTCTCTAGAAATTCTGCATACTCCTTAATGTTCATTCCGCATCAGCCTTGAAGCTGCATATCTTTACGAATTTGTCTGCATCTAGCGATGCTCCCCCTACCAATGCTCCTTGTATCTCCTGTTTTGCCATAAGAGACGAAACATTCTCAGGAGTTACGCTTCCGCCGTATATTATCCTTATCTTTTCTGAATCCTGCCCTAGTATCTCGTTAAGGTTTAGTCTTATGTTCCTATGCATCTCTGCTGCTTCTTCTGGTGTTGCTGTCTTTCCAGTTCCTATCGCCCATACTGGCTCGTATGCTATTGTTATTTCAGGTATGTCCTGCATCTCTACTCCTTTAAGGCCTTCGCTTAGCTGTTTCTCTACTACTTCTTTCTCTTTTCCGCCCCCGCGTTCTTCAATAGTTTCTCCCACACACAAAATAGGTTTAAGGTTATGTTTCAGTGCTGCATGCAGTTTTTTGTTTATGAGATAGTCATCTTCATCAAATATATGGCGCCTCTCTGAATGGCCTAATATCACATAGCTGCATAGTTCCTTGAGCATCAGTGGAGATATCTCTCCAGTGAACGCTCCTTTATCTTCATAGTGCATGTTCTGCGCTCCTAATTGTATGTTCGAGCGATGAAATATTGTCCTTAGCTCTGATAGTGATATGAATGGAGGGCATACCAGTATTTCCTTGTCTTTTATGCCTTTTAATCCTTCTTTTAGTTCTCTGGCTGTCTGCATAGCTTCTTTTACAGTTTTGTTCATCTTCCAGTTCGCTGCAAATAGTGGCTTCATTTTATTCCTCCATTCTTTCTAGGGGCTTGAGCGAAGCGAAACCCCTGCTTTTGGTCAAGCTTGAGCTTTTGCTCAAGTTTTCCAAGCTTTTGCTTGGAATAACTTTTTGCTCCGACAAAAAGGTTGTTTTACTTAAACATGTATCTTCTCTTGTTGCTTTCTAAGTCTAAAAAGCTGTCTGCTACTTCTATCAGCTTTGCGCTTGTGCTTCCTTTTAACGCAATAACTTCTATCCTGCATCCTACTGAGCGCAGATGATGCACTAATGGAACATAATCTCCATCTCCTGATACCAATACTACTACGTCAAGCTTTGGCGCAAGTTCGATGGTATCCATAGCTATGCCTACATCCCAGTCTCCTTTCTTTGCTCCGCCGTAGAATATCTGAAGATCTTTTGCTTTTACGTCATATCCTATGCTTTCAAGCGCATCGAAGAAGTTCTTCTCATCTTTTACGTCTGCCTTTATGACATATGCTATAGCCCTTACTAGCTGTCTTCCGCTGACTGAATCTTCAAGCAGCGCTTTGTAGTTGATCTTTGAGTTGAACATCTGTTTTGCAGAATAATATAGGTTTTGAACATCAACAAATACTCCTACCCTCTGCGCATTATTTATCGGTTTCTTTGCCGGAATTATGACCACCTCAGTTTTATTGTGATATTTATTATTATAGAAGGCAGGAATTTTAAGTCTATTTAAACATATCCTTTGACAACTTTTAAATATCCTCAAAGAATATTGATTTTATGGCCAAATTAGCGTTTTATCCGGTGGATATAGTATATAAGATAATAGCTGATGCTCCTGTCATCCATATGTATGGCCGAACTGTTGAAGGAAAACGTGTTTTAGTATTGGACGATTCGTTTAAGCCTTATTTCTTTGTGCTTACAAGGCGTGTTGATGACATCAACAGGATCCGTGATAAGGTGTTTAAGCTTGAGGTTGAAAAAGGCCCTGTTAAGGCTAAGGTGATCAAGTGCGAGATCGTGAAGAAGAGCCTTATCGGCAAAGAGCATGACTTGTTGAAGGTGTTTGTCAACATCCCTAAAGGCATTCCTGTGATCAGGGAGGTCGTCCATGAGTGGGATGATGTTGAGGATACTTTTGAGTATGACATCTTGTTCATAAGGCGTTATTTGATAGATAAGAGGATTGTTCCTTTCTCTCTTGTTGAAGCTGAGGTTATGCCTTTTGAGGGTGCTGCAAAAGTCGATTCTTTCAACTTGGTCTCGATCGATTCTGTATCAGACAAGACTATAGCGCCAAAAGTGCTGTCGCTAGATATAGAAACTTATGATTCTGACAACCAGCTTGACATGAACAAAAACCCTATACTTATGATAGGATTGTATGGCAGGGATTTCCAGAAGGTTATCACCTGGAAAGGTTTTCCGACTGAATTATCATATGTTGAGTTCGCTTCTTCTGAGAAGGATATGATCGAGCGCTTCAAGCAGTATGTTGAGGATTTCGAGCCTGACATCTTTACTGGATATTTCAGCGACGGGTTTGACCTCCCGTATATCGCTCATCGCGCAAAGCTGCATAAGTTGAAGCTTGATCTTGGCTTGGATTTTTCTGATATGAAGATATATGGCAGAGATTACAAGGAAGCTGTCATTGAAGGCATATCCCATCTTGATGTTTTCAGGTTTGTGCGGAACATAATAGGCCGCACACTAAAGACAGATTCTTATTCTTTGGATAATGTAGCTCATGAGATCATCGGCTCGAATAAGATCCAGGTTGATATACTTGAACTTTCAGGAGCTTGGGATAATGATCCTTCAAAACTTGAAAGCTTTGCTGAATATAATTTAGTTGACGCAAAGCTTGCTTTTGACTTGTTCAACAGCTTGTTTCCCCAGATCGTGGAGCTTGTCAGGATTGTCGGCTTGCTTCCTTCTGATGTGATAAGGATGAGCATCTCCCAGCTTGTTGAGGCTTTTATCTTCAAGAACGCTCCTAAGTTCAATGAGGTTGCTCCAAATAGGCCTTCTTATCAGGAGTATAATGAGCGTGTAGGAAAAAGCATCAAGGGCGGCTTTGTGTTTGAGCCAAAGCCAGGGTTGTATCAGGATATAATGGTCTTTGATTTCAGGAGCTTGTATCCAAGCATCATAGCAAGCCATAATATCTCTATCGAAACCTTAAGGCATGGAAAAGCTGATTCCAAAAATTCTGCTCCTGTTGAAGATAACCCTATATGGTTTTCTGAGGAGAAGAAAGGCTTCTTAAGCAGCCTGATTATCGAGATCATCACTTCCCGTATCAAGATATCTGAAAAACTTAAGGAAGAAGCTACTCCTATCCTTATCGCTAGAAGCTTGAGCCTTAAGCTTCTTGCCAACAGCTTTTATGGTTATCTAGGCTATGCCAGAGCAAGATGGTATTCAAAAGATTGTGCCAGGGCTGTAACCTCTTGGGGAAGGCATTATATCCATAAGGTGATTGGCAAAGCCAAAGAGGCGGGTTTTGAAGTTGTTTATGGTGATAGCTTGCCCTATGATAGGAACATTATCATCCAAAAGCCTAATAAGGAGATAAGGATACTCAAGATAGGTGATTTGTTTGAGTCTGACTGGCGTGGATGCAAGACTCTTGCTTTTGAGAAAGGCAGGGCATCATTTAAGCCTTTGATGAATGTTATCAAACATAAGCTCAATGGAGATTTGCTGCTTATCAAGACAAACTATGGCTCTACAGTTGTTACAGACCAGCATTCAGTATACTCCTATGATAAAGGCATAAGTTTAGTTCACGCAGGAGAGCTAAAGAAAGGAGATTGTCTTATTTCACTGACAAATCCTTCTTTTAAAGAGATATACAGGAAAGGCCATATTTTCGACATCACAGGCTTGGATTTAGGGCATTATAAGGATGAGTTATTTCTTTACTCGGACGATCTTTGTTTTCCTAACAGAAAAGGTATATGTCCTTATTGCAAGAAAGATGTATCTCTTTCTGCTCATGTCTATGCCAAGCATAAAGAGAGAAAAACAAAGTTTTCCAGTAGCTCATTGTTTTCATTTATTGGAACTCGATACGGAAAAGCAGGTAAGATTCCAAGATACTGGACATTGGATGAAGATTTAGCTTGGCTCCTGGGTTTTTATTGTGCTGAAGGTTCTGTTTCTGATGTAAAGACAAAAACCGGAAGAAAGGCATTATTATCTTTTGGCGGACAAGATATAGAAAGGATAAAGAGAGTAAAATCAATCCTTGATAGGATACTTAATGCTGACTTAAGCATGATTGAGAATCATGATAAAAGAACCAATAAATTTATGTATTATTACAGGGTCCAAAGGGCTCCTATCATAGCTCTTTTTGAGTATGGATTTGGGGCAGGAAAAAGAAGCGATAAGAAGAAAGTCCCTTGGTTCATACTTTCAAGCGAAGAGAAGATCCGTCGTGCTTTCTTAGAAGGCTATCTAGATGGGGATGGAAACCAAGAAGTCCAAAAAAGATATAAGACTAAATTTATCGAATTTTCTACAAAAAGCAAAGATCTAGCCATAGGTCTTCAATTCCTTTGTAAATCGCTTAACCATGGAAAGAATGCACACCAAAAGAAAGTAGAGCATGTTTATTGGGGGTATAGAAAAGATAAGCCTGGCATTTGCAAGCTTAGGGTCCAATCCTCAAAAAATGCAAAAACCAATTATTGCCTTGCAGAGATCAAAGAGATCGAGAAAGCTCCTAGTGAAGAATATGTTTATGATCTAGAAGTTAAAGGATCTCATAATTTTGTGGATGCTGAAGGAATGATCTTAGTTCATAACACTGATAGTGTTATGATACATCTTAAGGATAAGTCCAAAGATGATGCTCTTGATTTCCAGAGAGCTATAAACAAGGATCTTCCTGGTGTCATGGAGTTAGAGTATGAAGGCTATCATCCTGCTGGCTTGTTTGTAAGCATGAAGTTTGGTGAAGGAGGCGCAAAGAAGAAGTATGCTTTGCTTAATGAAGACAAAACCGTCAAGATAAGAGGTTTTGAAGCTATCAGGAGAAACTGGAGCCCTATTGCTAAAGAAGTGCAGGAGAAGGTTCTGCAGTATGTTCTTGCTGACAATGATGCTGATAAGGCATTTGAATATGTCCGTGATATCATAAAGCAGCTGAACAAGCATGACATCCCTGTTGATAAGGTTGTGATGAGCACTCAGCTGACTAAGAACATCTCAAGCTATGACAGTTTCGGCCCTCATGTGAGGGCTGCTATCAGGATGAAGGAAAAAGGCATTACTATCCAGCCAGGCCTTATTGTAAGATATGTTGTTACAAAAGGTAAGGGCCGCATCGGTGATCGTGTAATGCTTCCTGATGAAGTTTCACAGTCAGACTATGATCCTGATTATTATGCTAATAATCAGATTATTCCTGCTGTATCAAGCATATTTGATGCTTTGGGACTTGATTCTGAAGATCTGTCTCCTAAGCAGCAGAGCAGTCTGCAAAGTTTTATGAAGTAAAAGTCTTTTTTTATATAATCTTTAATCAAAAGATATAAATAGTATCCTTCTATAAAAATCTCAAGAAGAACTAGTTATAAGTCTGTTTACGGATTAACGAGGTGTTATTTGTGGAAGCGATCAATTTTTTCAATGCAGTCAATTATCTGGAGCCTTTATGCCCTGGCTGCAATTCTAAGGTCAAATACGGGTTGACGACAAAGTATGATGAGAAGAAGAAGTGCCATGTCTGCATCAATTGCGGCACTATTGTCTGATTCTTTATTATGGGTTACCATAAATATTATATACCTCATACTTGTCCGTCATCTTATGTTATTAAGCGACAGATCGATAAAGGATCTGATACAAAAGGGTAAGATCTCTATATCTCCTTACAAAGAGAACCTGATCCAGCCATCCAGCTATGATGTAAGGCTTGCTGACAAGATTCTTGTGTTCCAAAGGCCTCATCACCCTTACATTGACTTAAAAAATGGAACTCACCATATCGAAACACTAACTAATCAGGTTATCATCTATGATAACAGGCCTTTCATCCTCCATCCCGGAGAATTTATCTTGGCCTCGACTATAGAAAAGCTTTCCCTTCCTGATGACATTGCTGCAAGGTTAGAAGGAAAGTCAAGCCTTGCAAGGCTCGGCATACTTATACATTCAACTGCCGGTTATATAGATCCTGGTTTTTCTGGAACGATAACTTTAGAGATATCTAATGTAGCAAATATTCCGGTAACGTTATATCCTAATATGGCTATCGGCCAGTTATCCTTTACAAGGATGGATTCTCCTGCTGAAAAGCCCTACGGCCATAAGGATTTAAATTCGAAATATAACAATCAAGAAGGTCCTGTTGCTAGCAAGTTCAATATTCAGGATGTAGAATAATCATTTGGATTATAAGGAGGCTGATTGATCTCATATTCTCCTCCGCTTTCTTCTGATACCATATCCGGCCGCAGTACTTTGATCGCCCTGGTATCTACACCCGGCAGGCTGACTGTAGGGATTATAGCTGGCCTAGATGCCGGCTTCATTCCTCTTTCAGGCCTTAATTTGGAATCAAGATCCTGCTCTCCTGATGGTATCTTCTGCGTATCCTTTGCCATTACTATTCAAGTTTGAGTAATCTTTATAAATGCACCCTTTTCAACTCTGCTTATGAGCAATTATAATTTCAAGGATATTGAAGAGTCAACTCTTAAGTTCTGGAACAAGAACAATATCTATCAGAAAGCTAAAGATAAGAATAAAGGAAAGCAGAAGTATTATTTCCTTGACGGTCCTCCTTATACTTCTGGACGTGTTCATATCGGGACAGCCTGGAACAAATCCTTGAAGGACATGATCTTAAGGTATAAGCGCATGGCCGGCTTTGATGTATGGGATCGTGCAGGTTATGATATGCACGGCCTTCCTACTGAGAACGCTACCCAGAAGAAACTGAATCTCAAATCAAAGCATGATATTGAAGCATTTGGTGTTAAGAAGTTCATCGATGAGTGCAAGATCTTATGTGTTGAGAACATGAAAGTCATGAATGATGACTTCATAAGGTTGGGAGTGTGGATGGATTTTGAGCATGCTTACCAGTCTATAACTGATGAGTTCATAAACGGTGAATGGTGGCTGATCAAGAAAGCTCATGAAAATAAAAGATTATATCAAGGTTATCGTGCTTTAGCATGGGATTGGGCTGATGAGACTGCCTGCGCCAAGCACGAATTAGAGTATCGATCAGTAACCGATAAGTCCATTTTTGTAAAGTTAAACACTGTTGGAAATGAGTTCCTGATAATCTGGACAACTACTCCATGGACTATCCCTATGAACTTAGGTGTTATGGTCCATCCTGAGCTTGATTATGTTAAATGCAAAGTTACGCATGAGGGCAAAGAAGAGATATGGATAGTCGCAAAAGGCCTTGCAGGTGTTTTCTTAGGAGGAGTCTGCCAGCTTAGCTTCCAGATATTGGAAGAGATGAAAGGCGCTGATCTTGAAGGATTAAGTTATACTCATCCGTTCCACAGTCTTCTGAAAGAACATTATGAAAAGCTGAAGAAGGATTATCCTAATGTCCATACTGTTGTGATGTCTGAAGAATATGTAACGTTATCTGCAGGAACTGGCTTGGTTCATATGGCTCCTGGCTGCGGCCCTGAGGATTATGAAGTTGGCCATAGGAACAATATCATAGCATGGAACCCTCTGCTTCCTAACGGCTTGTTTCCTAAGGATATGGGTGTTTTTGCCGGCAAGCATGCTAAGCATGATAATGATTTTTTCATCGAGCAGCTTGAGAGGCAGAACGCGCTTATCGCTGTAACTGAAGTTGAGCACGATTATCCTTTTGCTCAGAGGTCTAAGCAGCCTGTTGTGTTTAGGGCGACAAAGCAGTGGTTCCTTAAGGTTGAGGACCTAAAGCCAAGGCTTATTGAAGAAAATAACAGCATAACATGGATCCCTGATGCTGCTTTCAACGCTTTTGACAGCTGGCTGAAGAATCTGAGGGATAATTCTGTTTCAAAACAGAGGTATTGGGGTACTCCTCTTCCGGTTTGGATGCATGATGATGATCCTGAAGATCTGATCGTTGTAGGCTCAAAAGAAGAGTTAGAGAAGCTTGCTGGCCAAGAGATCAAAGATCTTCACATTCCTGAGATCGATAAAGTTATCATAAAGAAAGATGGAAAAGAATATAGACGTGTTCCAGATATCCTTGATGTTTGGGTTGATGCAGGCACTGCTTCATGGAACTGTCTGGATTATCCTGATAAGAAAGAGAATTTCAAGGACCTTTTCCCTGCTGAGTTTATCTTAGAAGGCAAGGATCAGATAAGAGGATGGTTTAATCTTCTTCATGTTGCTTCTATGGTTAGCATGGATCGTCCTTCGTTCAAGAACTGCTATATGCACGGCTTTATCAAGGATGCGCAGGGCCGTAAGATGTCAAAATCATTGGGAAATTATATCCTTCCTGGAGAGGTTGTCGAGAAGTATGGAGCTGATACTTTGAGGTTTTATATGATCGGAGGCGCAAATCCAGGCCAAGACTTAAATTATAATTTTGATGACGCTAACTTAAAGCATAGAAATCTCATAGTTTTGTGGAACCTTCACAAGTTTGTGCTGGATTATGTGAAGTCTGTCAAAGGCTCAAAAGATCTGGTTTATGATGATGTGAAGGATCTTCTTGGGATCGAGGAGAAGTTTATGCTCTCGAAGTTGAATTCAACAATAAAGAATGTAACAGAGCTGTTCAACAAGTATTATCTTAATAATGTTCCATGGAAGATAGAGGAGTTGTTCCTTTCATTGTCAAGGGATTATATCCAGATGGTAAGGGACAAGTCCAGCATCGGAAGTGACGATGAGAAGAAAGTTGTTGCTTATGCGCTTTATACCTGCTTTATAGATATAATGAAGCTTTTGGCTCCTGTAGTTCCGTTCATAGCAGAGAAGATGTATCAGGATTTCAAAGAGCAGCTTCAGCTTGATGTTGAGAGCATCCATCTGTTCAGCTGGCCTATAGCTGATGACAGTCTTATCGATGCTGAATTGGAAGAAAGCTTCAGCTATGCTTCTTCATTGCTGCAGTCTATCCTGAATGCAAGGGAGAAAGCCCAGCTTGGAGTAAGATGGCCTTTATCTGAAGTTGTTATAGAAACGTCTGACGAATCTGTTGTTAAAGCGGTTAAGGTTCTTGGAGATATAATCAAGCTCCAGACTAATGTTAAAGATATCAGGATAATGGATGATTTCCCTAATGTGAAGACTTCTCTTGAGATAGAAGAAGGAGAGGCAGGCAAGGATTTCAAAGATATGCTTCCAGTTGTTATCCAAAAGCTTGCTGATGCAGATCCTAGCGAGATATTAAAAGCTCTTGAGTCAGAAGGTAAGTTTGTAGTGGATGCTGAAGGAAAAGATTTTGAAGTTCTCCAGAAGCATATCTCGATCCAGCGCGAGGTTGCCAAGCCTTATGTCTATTCTGAATCCAGGAAGAGCAGCGTTTTCCTTAATACAGAGCTAAGTTCTGAGCTTGAGGCTGAGGGATATGCTCGTGAGATAACAAGAAGAGTGCAGAATGCGAGGAAGAAGGCTGGATTGTCCAAGCCTGATAAGATCAAGCTTACAATTACTTGTGATGAAGAGCTTCAGGAGATGCTTGAGAAGCATAAAGATCTTCTTAAGGAGAAGGTAGGTGCTGAAACCCTTGCTCTTGCTAGAGATGAGTCAAGCACTGCTGAGTTCGTCGCAAAAGAGAAGATAAAAGGCAAGGAGATAGGCATTTTCTTCGATAAAGAATAAAAATAAAAGAAAGTGTAGAATTCTAAGGTTTCATGTATGAGTATAGCGGGTTTGAGGAATTTGCAAGAAACCGGCTCGGGCAGGATCTGATTACTTCATGGCATAGAAGCTATGATCCCGGCTCTGATGAAAAGTTCTATTCTTTTCTGAAAAAGGTAAAGACTCCTGAAGTCAGGAAGGTTCTGGCTGACATCCGCCATAGGGATGCAGTACCCGAAGATCACGTGTTTTTTCTGCAGTGGCTTAAGAACACATTTAATACTCTTGAGATCAAGATAATACGGCCATTTCTTGAAGGCAGGATAAAAGTCCTTGAAGAAAGAGTTGATTGCAATAACTTTCTTGGAGCTGAATATGTAGACAAGGAAGGCTGGAATATGCTTGGAAGAGAATACGAAAGGGTTCAGGTAGGCTTTGGAAAGGTGCTGTTCCAGAAGCGTGATATCATATCCAGCCAGAAAGAGCATGATGTCTCCAAAGTGCTTACTAAAACCCATGATGATCCCATTGAAGATCCAAGATACAGGATCTATAGGCTTGCATCTGACAGGGCCATATCCTGCTTCCATAATGCAGGGATCCTGTCACGGATGTATGTTGCATATCTGCTTTCTCCATTTCCTGTTGAATTCGAAAGAATCAATCTTTCTACAGTCCAGAGAAAGCTGAAATATGCTTTATCAGTTGAAGCCATGCCAAAAGAATGTCCTCCATCTCCCCAATAAACATTTAAACCATTAAGCCTTGCATTATTTTATGATATTAAAGTCAGTCAGGCTTAACAATATAAGGAGCTACATATCTGAGGCAGTTGGGTTTCCGGAAGGCTCTACTCTTCTTGCTGGAGACATCGGAAGCGGAAAGTCTACTATCTTGCTGGCAGTTGAGTTTGCATTGTTCGGGATCCTAAGGGGATCTTCAAGCGGTGCAGAACTCCTAAGAAATGGTGCTAATGAAGGCTTTGTTGAGCTCATGATATCACTTGAAGGAAAGGATGTGATCATCAAGCGTGGATTAAAGCGCTCTAAGAGTTCTATAGCCCAGACTTCAGGGTATATCATCCAGGACAATGTAAAAAAGGAAGGCACTCCTGTCGAGCTTAAGGCATGGATCATTGATCTTTTGGGTTATCCCAAGGATCTGCTCACTAAATCAAAATCATTGATCTACAGGTATACTGTTTATACTCCCCAGGAGGACATGAAGTCTATATTGTTTGAAGAGAAAGAGCTGAGGCTTGATACATTAAGGAAAGTTTTCAACATAGACAAGTACAAGCGGATAAGGGAGAATTCTATAACATATACAAGAGAATTAAAGGCAAGGATTAGGGAGTTTCAGGTGTTGCTCAATAATTATGAAGAAAAGACAAAGCAACTCGCATTATTCAATGATCAGCTAAGCAGTATAAAAGAAAACATCGTTGTTTACAGGTCAAAGCTTGACGAAGCCCGCAAGATCTCTCAATCCCAAAAGCTCAAGTCTTCAGAATTTGAAGATGATATAAGATCTCTAAACCGGATAAGACAGGAACTTGCCTCACTTGATTCTCAATTAAAAGAAAAAGTCAATCTTTCTGCAAGAAACAGGAGAGAGCTCCTTGCTCTGGAAGAATCTATAAATAAGCTTGCATCAAAAGTCAAGGAAGTCCCTGCATCTCCTAAGGAAGATATCAAGGCAAAGATCTCTGAATATGATGATCTTGAGAAGAAGAGGATCATCTCTACACGCAACATAAGCATCCTTATGGAGAAGATCGAGCATTCAAGAGATATCCGGGAAAAGGTTTCCAACCTGAATAGTTGCCCTTTATGCCTCCAGGAAGTTAATGATTCGCATAAGTATGAGATCACCAAGAGGGAAGATGAAGCTATCTCAACTCTTAAGGAGCAGATGAAAAGATCGAATGAGATCGATGCAAAGATAAAAGAAAGGTTGGTTCTCCTGAAGAAAGAGATCGAGGATCTGCGCCAGATCGATTCCAATCTAAGGGTGTTGATGCTGCAGAAGAAACAGCTTGATGAAAACATCAACAGAAAGCTTCAGCTTGAGGCAGAATCCTTGGATATCAAGAAGGAAGTTGGAAGCATCAACTCCAGAAAAGCTGAGATTTCTCCTAAGCTGGAGATGCTTAAAGATGTTGAAGAAAAATATAAGGTTTCAAAAGAAGCCTATGATAATGCTTTGAAAGAAGAAAGGATGCTTGAGATCAAATTCACATCCATATCTAAAGAAGAAGAAGGCATCCAAAAAAGGATTATTGAGCTAAATGATGAGCTGAAGAAGCTGGATTCTGCTAAATCCTCATTGACAAAAGCAAGGCAGCTTCTAAACTGGATCGAGGAATCGTTTGTAAATTTGATGATCACTATGGAGAAGCATGTGATGATGACTGTCTATTCTGAGTTTAACGAGCTTTTCATGAGATGGTTCAACACGTTGATAGAAGATGAGACCCTTTCTGTAAGGTTAGATGACGAGTTCACTCCTGTTGTGATCCAGAATGGATATGAAACTGACATGTTTAACTTGAGTGGAGGTGAGAAGACCTCGCTGGCATTAGCCTACCGCCTAGCATTAAACAAGGTCATAAACGATATGATGGATAACATCAACACAAAAGATATCATCATCTTAGACGAGCCTACTGAAGGTTTCTCTACTGAGCAGCTTGACAAGGTTCGGGATGTGCTTGATGACCTCAACATAAAGCAGGTTCTTATCGTTTCGCACGAATCTAAGATCGAGAGCTATGTAAACAATGTCATCAGGGTGGCAAAGTCAGAGCACATCAGCAGGATCGTCTCTTAATCTTCGAATCATATAGAACCTATAGTCCCCTCTTTGATAATAGTTATAAATAACCTGTCCATGAGTATAATTATCAACTATTGGTGGTGTTAACATGAATGGTAAGTCTGGTAGGCAAGTCGTTGTTTTTCCCGGCCCTGAGGATTATGATTTCTGCAAAGATGTCTGCACTATTTTAGGCACGACTCCTGGAGGGGTTAGATATCTTTCTTTCCCAGATACTGAATCGAAAGCGTATATCCTGGAGGGAGAAAAGAATAATGTGAGGGAAAGATATACTGTTTTTCTTATGAGACGCAAGAATCCTATAGATGTGACGCTTGCCAAGACCAGGATAGCTATAAGGTCTGCTAAGCTGGCTGCTGCTGAAAGGATCACAGTCATCCCTACTTATCTGCCTTATTCAAGGCAGGAACGTAAGACAGAAGACAGAGGCCCTATTTCTTCTTCGATGGTGATCCAGGATTATGAGACTGTAGGAGTAGACCATATAGTATGTTTTGAGATTCATGAAAAAGCTATCGCAGGATCTACCAGGAGCTCTATCCTCGAGGCGATTCCTTTGTGGCCTCTTGTTCACTCATATCTTATGCATAATCTGAAAGACATCAAAGGGGATTATATCAGCATCATCGCTCCTGATGAAGGCAGCGCACAAAAATCAAGAGATTTTAGAAGAGGATTCAATCCTCGTCATCTGGAAGGGATAAGAGTCTCAGGAGCTGTTATCGATAAGACTAGAGTTGGAGTTGCAGAAGGCCAAAGTGAAGTCCAGGGCATAATGGGAGAGGTCAAAGGTGCTACAGGGATCATCTATGATGACGAGATATGCACTGGAGGAACAATTCTTAATGCATCACATTATTGTAAAGAGATGGGTGTAAAAGAGATCATCTTGTGCACTGCTCACGGAAAGTTCAGCACTAAGTACAAAGAGAATGGAAATATCGTAAAAGCTGCAAATCTGATCAGGCAGGCTTTTGACGAGAATAGTATTGATAAGCTTATCTTCACAGATACTTGTGTAATTAATGACGAGATGGCTGCTTTGATGGCAAATCCTGACTATACTGATAAGATTATTGTTCTTCCTATCGCTCCCTTGGTTGCAGCTACTATCCGTGAGCTTCATACAGGAGGTTCTATATCCGCTCTTTTCAAGCCTAATGGAATCATTAGGCCATATCTTGATTTTGATCTGGATAACAATACAGGATCACAATTCTCGGGAGAAG
>CAZGIN010000011.1:0-16107 GCA_964526585.1 uncultured Methanosarcinales archaeon | reverse complement strand
TGCCTTCAAGAAGGCCGAACAGTTCTATATGGCCCCTTACACGGTATATCCTATTACCGCTTGATTTTTCCAGCGAAAGATGAGGCGCATTCTCACTTAAGAAATATCCATTAAAAACAAAGGAAGTTTTCTCATTTCTATAACGGTTCAGGATAGCTTCAATAGCCTCTAAAGAGGTGTTTGAAGCGATGACAATCCTATGGTCGTGCGGCATCATCTCTCTTTTTGGGACAATGCATTTCCTGCCAGGTGTTTTTGCGCGTGCAGCTGTTCTTTTAGCTGCTGTTTTAATCCCGCTGCTTTTTTGTTCTCCTGCCACTATAAAATCTTCGTTATAAACTTCATCGAAAGCATGCTGCACTGCAGCCCTAGCCCTAACAGACTTAACCGGCCGCTCTCTTATCAAGAACTTATGCACTCGCATGAAATAACCATGGACAGTTTCTTCAAAATTATGCCTTTGTCGTGTATCCTCAGATATATCCTTCGCTAATTTGACAAGGCCTGTTACACGATCTCTTAACATAGTCTCTTCTGCTTCTAATTCGGGAGGGCAGTTATCATTGTTATTATCAAAAGCATATCTGATCTCTCTGTAATCCCTTTCAACTGCTGCAAAACCCTCAAGAAGCTCTAGAAGAGGAAAATCAGCAATAAACGCATCTCTTTTATTATCACTTCTGCAGTGGCCTATATTATCTCTAGGGACTTCACTCCACACATCTACAATTTTGTCCCCATATTGAGATTTAGCTGCATTATAGATCTTATCAGCAATAATATTAGCTTCATCTGATCCGCCAGGGATAAGCCTTCTTCGCTCAAACTCTTCCTCTGTTGTGCTTTCTAATGTCATGTTTATGGCTGGAAAGCGGTCTGCTTATAAAGCTTTCGGTCATAACTACCTAGCGATAGTGAATTTAGTATTGATAAAATATTTAAACTTATGATTATGAAAGAAGATAATGATAACAAGAAGCTTAGAAAAGGCAAAAGAAGCATGGAAAACAAAAGATGCTGAAGCTTCAAAGAAAGCGCATTCTGCAAAAGCAGCTGAAAAACATAAAACTGAACAAGGGCAATACATCAAAAGTGTAGTTTACGGAGGATTAGACGGAATAATCACAACATTTGCAGTAGTAGCGGGAGTAGCAGGAGCAAAGCTGAGCGCAGCAATAGTGCTGATAATGGGATTTGCCAACCTACTAGGAGATGGAGTGTCAATGGCATTTGGAGATTACCTGTCAACAAAAGCAGAGAAAGAATACTATGAATCAGAAAGAAAAAGAGAATCATGGGAAGTTGACAATTATCCGGAAGGAGAAATAAAAGAGATGGTAGAGCTTTACCAAGAGAAGGGAGTGTCAAAAGAAGATGCTGTAAAAATGATGGATGTGATGAAGAAACACAAAAAATTTTGGATCGATACTATGATGACAGAAGAATTAGGATTGACAAAACCAGATGAAAATCCAGTCAAAAGCGCAACAGCGACATTCTTATCGTTTGCAATATTTGGAGTGATACCTCTTATAGCATACATAATAGCAAGATTTGTACCATTTGTAGGAGAGTATACATTTCTACTTGCTTCAATCTTCACAGGACTTACATTATTCCTTTTGGGAGCAGCAAAAGTTAAAGTAACCGGAATGAGCTGGCTCAAATCAGGAACAGAGATGCTTATAGTTGGAGGGGTTGCAGCAGCACTGGCATACCTAGTAGGAGCAGGCCTTGCAGCGATAGTATAGTTACATTTTTATATTCTGCATCAAGAACATCCAAATATGGAGAAATTCAAATTTTTAGAACACACAGCAGACCAGAAATTTCAAGCTTATGGCAAGAATCTGGAGGAAGCTTTTGCAAATGCAATGCTGGCTGTAACAAAAACAATGACAGATGATACTGTAAAGCCTAAACTTACAAGAAAGATAGAAGTTGAGGCAAACAAAAAAGAAGCATTACTATACGAGTGGCTTGAACAAGCAATATATCTTGTAGACACAGAAGGATTTTTGATATCAGAAATCAGCGCTATAATGATAGAAGAGCTTGATGGAGATTATAGATTAAAGGCTGTAGTCAAAGGAGATTTTGCCAATAATTATGAAATCAAAACGCACATAAAAGCCATGACATACTCAGAGATGCACATAAAAGAGAGAAAAGACAATGTTGAGATACAAGCAGTGCTTGACATATAGGAGAAGATTGAAATGGAAAAGCTAAATGAATATTCATACTTTATCGAAAAAGAAGGCGCAATGAAGGTTCCGCTGAAGATATTTGCATCAGAAAAGCTGATGGAACAGCTTGAGAAAGATAAATGCATAGAGCAGGGAAAAAACGTAGCAGCACTGCCAGGAATAATAGGACAGTCTTTGATGATGCCAGATGCACACCAGGGATACGGTTTTCCTATAGGAGGAGTAGCAGCGCTTGATATCGAGAAAGGATGCATCTCCCCAGGAGGGATAGGCTTTGACATAAACTGCGGAGTTAGGCTGTTAAGAACAAACCTTGAGAAAGAATCAGTCTATGCAAAGATCAAAGAACTGCTCGAGAGCATATTCAAGCACATACCAGCAGGAGTAGGCGGAAAATCAAAATATAAGCTAAATGATGAAGAACTTGATGCAGTGCTAGCTACTGGAACAAGATGGTGTGTCGATAATGGTTATGGAGATGAAGATGACAGAGAACATTGCGAAAGCAACGGAACATTAGAAGGAGCAGATTCTTCAAAAGTAAGCAGGAAAGCAAAAGACAGGGGAAGAGCGCAGCTTTCTACATTAGGAGCAGGAAACCATTTCTTAGAAGTACAATATGTCGAGAAAGTATTTGACGAAGAAGCTGCATCAGCATTTGGGCTGAAAGAAGGAGCAATAACGATAATGATACACTGCGGAAGTCGTGGTTTAGGACATCAAGTATGCTCTGACTATTTAAGGAAGATGGAAGATGCATATCCTGACATAATGAGATCACTTCCAGAAAAAGATCTTATATATGCACCAGCAGGATCACAATTAGCAAAAGAATATTTTGCAGCGATGGCAGCGGCAGCAAACTATGCATGGGCCAATAGGCATATGATAGGGATGGAAGTAAGAAAAGCAGTAAAAGAAATATTCCCAGACGCAGAGCTGAAGACAATATATGACGTAGCGCACAACATAGCAAAGATAGAAGAGCACACATGGGAAGGCAAGAAATTTAAGGCATATGTGCACAGAAAAGGAGCTACAAGAGCATTCCCTCCAGGCCATCCAGAAGTCCCAAAAGCCTATCAGAAGTCAGGCCAGCCTATATTCATACCAGGAAGCATGGGAACATCATCATATGTGTTAGCAGGAACAGAAAAAGCCATGCAGGAATCATTCGGAAGCACAGCGCACGGAGCAGGAAGGATGATGTCACGGCATGAAGCTATCAGCAAGTATAGGGGCGAAGACATAAAGAAAGAGCTTGAGAAAGAAAACATATTCGTAAAGGCAGCATCATGGAAAGGGATAAGCGAAGAAGCTCCGCAAGCATACAAAGATGTAGATGAAGTTGTGAAAGTATCGCACGATGCAGGAATAGGAAAACTAGTTGCCCGCTTGAGGCCTATCGGGGTTGTGAAGGGATAATTTTTTAAACTAAATGTTTTGTGATCCTTTTATGGATCCAATATTCATAATTCTCATAATAAGCGTTCTAGGTCCAATAATCGGATCATTTATAGGCGTAATCAAGAGGCCTTCTCAAAAATTTATGTACTCTATGCTTGCATTTGCAGCAGGAGTGATGATAGCTATATCCTTGATAGAGCTTATACCTGAAAGCATACACTTGAGTTCAGCATGGCTGGCTTCTTTAGGCTTCATATTAGGAGCATTAGTGATGCTTGGACTTGATAGGATGATACCTCACGTGCATCCAGAATTGTGCAGCCAGGAACAGGGATGCAGGCTGAAGAGAACATCTGTTTATCTTATTGTGGGGATATTTCTCCATAATTTCCCAGAAGGAATGGCGATAGCGACAGGATCTATATCTGACATAAAGACAGCCTTGATAATAGCGTTTGCTATCGCGATACACAACATACCCGAAGGGATATGCACAAGCTCTCCTTACTATTACTGCACAAAGAAGAAATTGAGATCATTCTTAGTCAGCAGCTCGACAGCAATACCTGTTGCAGTAGGATTTCTTTTCGCGCATTATTTGTTTTTGAACATACCTCTTAATGTAGTTGGCATGATAATAGCAGCAACAGCAGGACTTATGGTGTATATATCAGCAGACGAGCTGATACCGACAAGCTGCAACAAGACAAACGCATTCTGGAGCCACGCAACAATACTATCCCTGATAGTAGGAGTAGTGTTTGTGATATTGTTGGGCGGGATATAAAAAAGAAAAAAATCACAAAGTCATAAGCGCAAACCCAATGACTATCAGAGTGTTAAGCCACCATGGCAAGTTGATGATATTAGAGTAATGCAAAGCCCATAACACGCCTATTGCGAAAAGCAATCTTCCAAAGCCTCCGCCGTGCTCTCTATAATTAATCGTCCATGCTTTTTCAGTAAATCCGCAGGGCTTTTGCTTCAATTCTGATTCGATCTTTTTTCCTATGTTCTTTCCTATAGATTCCCACGAAATATTATTTTTGACAGTTTTTTTAGCCATGAAAGCCACCTCTATCAAGACTCAATTTTTGGACTATAAAAAAGTTATGATTAGACAGAATAAACTTATTCTCGTAACATTTAAATAACATCAAATGTGAAATCCCATAAATGGCATCCGACAGAAGATATAATGCTCTGACAGGAGTATTCATACCTACATTTCTAAGCATAATAGGAGTCATAATGTACCTAAGATTGGGGTATATCGTAGGAGAAGCAGGCATACTTGGAGCTATCCTGATAATACTACTTGCAGCATCAGTAACTATAGCGACAGGATTCTCATTAAGCTCGATAATAACAAACATAAGGATAGGCTCAGGAGGAGCTTATGCAGTGATATCAAAGACATTAGGATTAGAAGTAGGGGGCAGCGTAGGCATACCCTTATTTTTAGCGCAAGCATTCTCGATAATGTTCTATATTTTTGGATTCACAGAAGTATGGGCTGTAATATTTCCAAACCATCACCCAAGGATCGTAGCATTAGGAGTATTAGCAGTACTTTTCATACTGACATTCATAAGCACAGAGATAGCGATAAAAACCCAAGAGCTAGTATTTGTAATCGTTGCACTCTCGATAGGGGCCATATTCTTGGGAGGAAGCTGGACAGGAATCCCTGAAGTGCCGTTATTTGGGGGATTCACAAACGAATCCTTCTGGGCCTTATTTGCATTATTCTTTCCTGCAGTAACAGGCATCATGGCAGGAGCAAGCATGTCAGGAGACCTTGATGACCCAAAACGACAGATACCAAGAGGACTGCTATCAGCAACAGGAATAACTATACTTTTGTACATAGTGGTAGTATTATGGCTGTCGTTATCTGCAAATCCGGCTCAACTTATGGGAGACAAGCTGATAATAATGAAACTAGCCAGGTACGGTCCTCTAGTATTAGCAGGAATAATAGCAGCAACTTTCTCCCAAGCATTGGTGAACCTAGTGGCTGCTCCAAGATTACTAAGCTCTCTTGCAGAAAACTCTGTCCTTCCATTAAGCGGGTTCTTTGCAAAGAAATCAAGCAGCGGAACTCCAAGAAATGCAACACTCTTCACTGGAATAGTAATACTGTCTGCACTGACAGCTGGAAGCCTTGATGCGTTAGCGCCATTCCTGACAATGTTCTTTCTCATAACCTATGCAATGGTAAATGTAGTAGTGTTCATAGAACAGTCATTAGGGTTAGTAAGCTTCAGGCCAACACTAAGGATACCAAAATTAATACCTTTCTATGGAGCAATAGGCTCGATCATATTCATGTTTTTGATAAACGTTTATGCAGGAGCATCAGCGCTTGCATTTTTGCTCATGATGTACATATGGCTGATAAGCAGGAAGCTAAAGCCAAAGGGAGGAGATGTAAGATCCGGATTATTCCTAGCGATATCAGAATGGGCAGCTAAAAAAGTCCTAAAACTGCCTGAATCATCAAAACATACATGGAAACCGAACATACTATTGCCAGTAGCTGCAACAAGGACGATAATCGGGAACTTTCCCCTCATAAAAGCGATAGCATTTCCCAACGGAACATTAACTGTATTAGGCATGGACCTAAGGAGGAAAGATACATCCCCCGAACAAGGATTAACGCACACAGAGATGAAAAAATCGCTAAAAGAGATGCCTGAGATAGTGGACAAGTTCGGAGAAGAAGGCATATTCACAAGCTATTCAACAGTAAAAGTGCCGGACTACATAAGAGGAGTGTGCGTATCATTAGAAGCGATAGAAAGCCAACTATTTCATCCAAACATATTATTCCTTCCGTTCAAGCCAGGACAGATCAGCAGCCCATCCTTGAGAAGAGTCTTCAGTACAGCACAAGAAGAGAATGTAGGGGTTGTATTATTTGACAGGGATGAAGACATAGGATTAGGATCAGAGCAAGACATAAATGTCTGGATAACTCCAAAAGCCATAAAAGGAGAATTTTACGAAGACAGGAACTTTGACCTTGCATTATTGTTAGCATACAGGCTGCACCTAAACTGGAAAGGCGCAATCAACTTAAGGATGTCAGTCCAGCAAGAGATGAAGACACAGGCTGAAAATTACCTTATCAAATTGGTGTATGAATCAAGGTTTCCAGGAAATACAAAGATATTCGTGACAAGCCAAGGCTTCATGAGAAGCCTAAGGAAAGCTCCTCAGGGAGACATCCATATCATACCTGTAAAGGGAGAAGAAGATGTCACAAAACTATCTGAAATATCAAAACAGATGCCTAAATCATTCTTATTTGTGCTTGATTCTGGAAAAGAAGACATACTAGCATAAACACTTAAAAAGGATGGATGATTAATCGCAGTATCGTGAGGGAGTTCTAAACTTGTTTACGATGGAGAAATAAAATGAAAGCAGAAGATGGATGCAAAGTAAAAGTTGAATATACAGGATCATTTGAAAACGGTGAAGTATTTGACGCTTCAGAAAAACACGGACAGCCACTAGAGTTCCAGATAGGAGCAAAGATGGTAGTCCCTGGATTCGAAAAAGCAGTAACAGGCATGGAAGAAGGAGAAGAAAAAGAATTCACGCTAACACCAGCAGAAGCATACGGAGACATAAGGCCTGAACTAGTGCAGAAAGTCCCTAAAGACAAGCTTCCAGGAGAAGCAAAAGAAGGCATGATCATAGGAGTAGGGCTGCCAAACGGAGCACAGATCCCAGCAAAGATAACACAAGTAGGAGAATCAGAGATAACAATCGACCTGAACCATCCATTGGCAGGAAAGACACTTAAGTTCAAGATAAAACTGGTAGGAGTGGAAAAAGCAGAAAAAAAGGAAGAGCCTAAAGAAGCTGAACCTAAATCTGAGGCATCAACTGAAGAAAAGAATGAAGAGCCAAAACCAGCTGAGCCTAAGCCTGAAACAAAACCTGAAGAGCCAAAGGCAGAACCTTCAGTTCAAGAAAAGAAAGAAGAGTAAATCAACTCTTCCACAATCCATGGAGATTGCAGTATTCCCTTGCTGACAAGTTGTCTGTATTATCGACACAGAAAACAGCTACTGGAGCTTCTCCTGGATATAATCTCTTTTCTTTTATCAATCTTCCATCCTGGAACAACTGAATCAGCTCAATGAAATGAGATTCTTCCATCGGATGAGGAACGCTGCCGACCTTAACTGTCACTATATTTTCTTTGACTTCAATTATCGGGACGTGCTTCTCTTTCCCTTCTTTCTCTAAACCTTTTGCTTCCTGCAAGATCATCTCTTTGCCGCAGCAGACAGGAACAGGATCATGAGGCTCAACAGCACTCACAACATTACCGCAGACGCTGCACTTATATATACCATACTTTTCCATCTTCACCACCTATATTTTTCCTATCAAATCTGTTCCAGGCTTTAAAGTTTTCGCGCCAGGCTTCCAATTGACAGGACAAACCTGGTCGCCATGCTGCCTGACAAACTGAGCTGCCTGAAGCTTCCTTAGAGTTTCTTCCACCGATCTTCCGATGCCGTTATCATGGAACTCAAAAGCTTTGATGATCCCATCAGGATCGATTATGTAAGTAGCTCTCAATGAAACACCTTCATCTTCTATCAAAGTCCAATATGCTTTACAGATCCTTCTGGCAGGATCAGCAAGCATAGGGTAATCGATCTTCTTTATAGTATCAGAATGATCTTTCCAGGCCTTATGCACAAAAGCAGTATCAACACTTACGCTTATGACCTCTGCATCAAGCTTCCTGAACTCCTCATAATTGTCAGCAAGCTCGCCAAGCTCAGTAGGGCAGACAAAAGTAAAATCAGCAGGATAGAAAAAAAGAACAACCCACTTTCCCTTGTAATCTGCAAGGCTTAACTTCTTGATGTCTTTGCCTATCAAAGCATCCTCAGTGAAGTCAGGCGCTTTGTCATTTATGTTAACCATTCAAATCCCCTCCGTAGAATATCTCATCAGATCGTTCTCGATCTTTTCAGTTATGCTGCACTTGCTAGCATCATAACCAGTCAAGAGCACATCATTGCATACCCCCTTATGGCAGGAGGCAAACCTAATCCCTTTTACCATTTCAACCACCTCACTCTAAATAACCCTCATAAATGATCTGAACATTTGTCGGCCTGAAGCCTTTCACCTTCAAATGTTTTAATGCATATTCAGTTATCTTGGGATCGTCAGCATCGATTATCTTCTTTGATCTTATACATATACAGTGCTGATGGCAGTCAGTGCAGCCGTCAAACCTGAATTCATTTCCTATCTTGAACCTTAGGATGATCCCTTCATCAGCCATCTGGTTAAGATTTCTGTAGACAGTTGCCAAACTTATGTTCGGAAGATCTTTTCTTACTGCTTTGTATATGGTCTCAGCAGTAGGATGGGATTTGACGCTCTTCAAGTATTGAAGTATCTTTGTCTTCTGCGATGTCTGGCGCTTATTAGTAATCATTATTATTAGGTAATCATTACTATTATATAAATGTTTTTATTTTTTGGGCTTTTTTGGTAAACACTTATATAGTATCCTGCAACTAAGTTCTATATGGCGATAAAATACAAGCAAAAATGCTTCAAATGCAAGAAAAACTATGTTCTCTCTACAAAATCACAGAGATTTGTACTGTGTTATGACTGCCAAAAACCAGAGATGAAAGGAGAGATAAAAGACAAGAAGATGAAGAAGCTATTTGATATACCTGAAGAGTTCTATAAAGAGAACAGCTTCTTGAGGAACATCAAGATAAATTACTTAAAATTTGGAGAACTCTCAGACAAGCAGATAGAGGTCTTCAAGAAAGTCGTAGAAGACATGAAGAACCCTAAACCTTCTGAACCAGCTCCTTAAGGCTATCATGGCTTACGTTCAGTTCCCGGAATTCTTCTTTTGAAACCCAGCTGAACTCTCTTATATCTTCATCAGCAGGATTTTTTGAAATGTCAATGTTTAAGTTAGAAGGTTTGCACAAGAAAGTGTTGCACACAACCTGATGGGAATCCTTTGCGCGGAAAAACCACCACATGCCCAAAGGTTTAAGGATGTCAATGTCTAAATCAACCTCTTCTTTCACTTCCCTCTTCAAAGTATCATAAGGAGATTCTCCATAATGCACTTTTCCTCCAGGAAGATCATATAACTCTTTGCCAAGAACGTTCTGCTTTATGACAAGGATCTTGTTCTTATCATTGAGAATGATAGCCTTTACTGCTGAAAACACCTGTGACATAATGTGAAGGATATGAAAGTAGTATATAAGTTTTGTTAAACAATAAATATTTAAACTCTGGACTGAAGAGAAGAAATATGAATGCATTATTATGGGCAGTAGGGGCAACAGTGATAGTAAGCCTTCTGTCATTAGTAGGAATATTCTCGCTTGCGATGAAGGAGAAACTTCTGCATAGGATACTATTATTATTAGTGGGATTGTCAGCAGGAGCATTGATGGGAGGAGCATTTTTCCACTTGATCCCTGAGGCAGCAGAACAAGTAGGCATAGAATATACCGGAATCATGGTATTAGTAGGATTCTGCCTGTTTTTCCTGATAGAAAGAGTGCTACACTGGCATCACTGCCACAAAAACGGAAAATGCGACGTACATATGTTTACTTATATGAACTTAATCGGGGATGGAGTGCATAATCTCATAGACGGGCTTGTCATAGCAGCAGCATTTGTCACAGACTTTGGATTGGGCATAGTAACGACAATAGCAGTCATAACCCATGAGATACCACAAGAATTAGGAGATTTTGGGGTATTGGTATATGGAGGATTCTCAAAATTGAAAGCTCTTATGTACAACTTCTTATCAGCACTTACTGCAGTGCTTGGAGCAGTGATAGGAGTATTCTTAGCATCATATACAGACGGATTTACAAGCATGCTGATACCATTTGCAGCAGGAGGCTTTATCTACATCTCAGCATCTGATCTGACACCAGAACTGCACAAAGAGCCAAAGTTAGGAAAATCAATGATGTCATTCCTGTTCTTCCTTATAGGGATAGGATTGATGATAGGAATAAAAATGCTCTTCGAGCATTAAAAAATTATCTCTCTTTGTAGATCGAAGCTGTCAACAATCCCATGACAAGATAAGCTATGAAGAAGTTTATCAGCCAATAGATTATGACTGTGTTAGCTATCATCATGTAGATAGGCATACCTACGATCCCTACAAAAGGGCCTATCAGCCATGCAAGAAAGCCGTACAGCAAACCTTTCTTCAAGCCTTTCAGAGGGATTCCTTTGTATAATAATGCGAACACTGCTACAAATATGAACGAGCTTACCAATCCGACTAATAGGGAGAGGATCATATAAGTAGGGGTTGCCATCATCTCTGGAGATTTCCAGATAACAGGCGGAATCGTGTAGACCCAGCTGAAAAGCCAGCCGCAAGTCAGCATCGTGTACAAAATACCAAAGATCCAGACAACAACAGAAGCAAAAAATATCCTCTTTGTGTTCAAACATATCACCTCAAACAGTTATTTTTGGATATTAGATAATGGAGTATATAAATGTGCCTGTTTTGTCTTTTTCATCAGTGCAATGCTATATCTTATGCTTCCATTTGAGCTGCTTATCTTTCCGAGTCTTGATTCGATCTCCATATTCATCACCTTCTTAGAAATTTGCGGGAGATATTAATAAGGGTTATGCGTGGGTGTCCAGTGAAGTGAGGATAGTTTTAAATATGCATGGGGTTATGGAACTAATATGATACCATACCTGATAATATCAATATTAGTTGTATTGATCCTGGTTGTGCTTGCAGTAATATATTTCTCGAGGAAATCAAAATTGCCTCCTGACTACTATTCGTTGTTCATGATGGGATTAGTATGGATGCCAATAGGAGTTGTGTTTGACAACTATGCACTGACAGCGATGGGCGTAATATTCATGATCATAGGGCTGGTGCATAAAGATAAATGGAAAGAGAACAGGAGAGACTGGAAGAACATGCCAGACGAGCGCAGGAAACTGATGATAGTGGTTATGGTGTTATTAGGGGTGCTAGTGTTTGCAGGATTATTGCTCTTCTTTCTTAGGTGATCTTCTGAATATGTTTTTTGACATAGCTATGATCCAGCTCCAGTGAAGGATAAGATGGAGCAATGCTAAAGCAATAAGAGCAAATCCGGTGTAATCATGCACAATCCTTAGGGTATATGCTTTCAGCCCGAATAAATTTATGCCGAAAAACCTTACTATACCTGTAATAGAGACTATTAGGAACGCTAAGAACATAAGCATGTCAACAATATAATTTGTCATAGGCCTTGCCATATTTTACACCTCTAAAAAATAAAAAAATAAATTATTTCCTTTTCTTCTGGAAAAACAATATGTAAATTATAGGCAGGATCCCAACAGTGTTGAATATCAAGATGCAGACATACCACGCAAGCTGAGAATTCCTGGCAGACTTCCACATAGCAATGCCTTTCCAGACAGCTTCCCATATAATCAAAGGAAGCAAAACAATGCTCAATAAGGTTGTGTAATCCATAATAATGCCTTGATGGATGAAGTATTTAAACGTTTTGGATGTCACTTCCAAAACATCTTCATTAAAGGGGGCAGTGTGAAGATTATAGCTAATATCAGATACCAATACCAAGCAAATCCCATCACTAGATTATTGAAGGCAGGCCAGACTGTTATCAGCATCAAAGTTACAAAGAACACTGCCAGCTTTACGCATGAAATGTCATACCACTTCATCTTCTTAACCTTGTTGTTAAGCCAATCGAACATGTTCATCAAATCACCTCTTTTTGGGATTTGGGATTTAGAGAATATAAAACTTTCTCTGAAATCATATTATGCAAAATTTTAAATAATCCAAAAATGCAGATAAGGTTATGGCAGATAAATTACGCATATTAGCTGACAAACGTACTCAGCTGGCAGAGATAAGGACAGAATTAGCTTATAGGAGGACAATAAGCGCTGATCTCAGGACAACAGCAACGATGGTATTGTTCGGAGTAGCTTTCTTAGGGTTTGCAGAAGAAAAAGGAAGCTTCTTCATGATCTCAGGAGCGATAGCGATATTAGTCGGGATTGTATTTCTCTTAGGAGCATTGAACTCATGGATGCTGCATTCAAAGCAGATATCACTCATAAAGGTATTTTTTGACAAGATGCTGAAGGCGAAGAAATAATGAAAAAGATCTGGAAACTTGCAATCTCTATCATAATACCTTTTATATCCAGCATTATAGGAGGCTTTTTTACCTCTGCATCAGTCTCGACTTGGTATGTTGATCTGGTAAAGCCTTCATTCAACCCGCCTTCATGGATATTCGGCCCTGTCTGGACAATACTCTATCTCCTGATGGGAATAGCACTGTACCTTGTCTGGACAGGAAAAGCAAAAGACAAAAAGCCAGCATATATATCATTCGGCATCCAGATATCACTGAACGCCTTGTGGTCTGCACTGTTTTTTGGGCTGCAGAAGCCGTTATATGCATTTATCGAGATCATATTCCTGTGGGCAGCCATATCAGCTAATATAATATATTTCTACAGGATCAACAGGAACGCTGCCTATCTCCTGATACCTTACATACTATGGGTGAGCTTTGCAGCTGTACTGAACTTTTACATCTTTGCACTGAACTGAAAGGATATCTTTAGGAAAAACTTAAATAAAATTAAATTTATGAAACAGGTATGAAACAAAACATAGCTATAATCTTATCCATCATCTTGATGATACTGATCAGCGGCTGTTCGCAAGCAGACCATCCAGATGAGAGCACTGCTACAACGACTCAACAAGCTCAAGCTGAACCTGTCAAGGAGACAAATGAGGAAACTGCACCTCAGACACCAGAAGCTGCTCCTGAGACAGCTGCAGAACCCTCAACTTTGGAGCCTGAAACAACTGTAGAACCTGAAATAGTACAGGAGCCAGAAGTTGTGATACCAGAAGAGAAAAGATTAGGCGTTCCACTGATGTATACAGGATATAATGATGAGGCTGCATTATGCTATCTGGGAGCTTACGGCATGGCAGCAAAATATGCAGATCAAGGGATAGATTTCACAGATATAGTTGCATATTCAGATACAGGAACAGATGTAAGGTACTGGGGAGGCGGCTTTATCTCAAACGGAGTTGAGGAATCAGGATTAATCATTGCGTCAAAGAAATTAGGGTTTGATTATGTATTCGGGCTAGGCAAAGGAGGAAAAGACTCAGATTATGACCTTGACGAGCCTTACAGGATGAAAGATGAGGCAAAGGAAGTTGTGTATTTCAATGATGATGAAGAAGCTCTGCAGTTCCTGAAGAAAGCTATAGCTATGGAGAAGCCTTTGATAGTGCATCTTGACATGTATTATCTGGTTGATGCTTTCAGAAGCCAATCACCCTGCGATTTCTGGAAATTCCTGCCAAAAGAGCATGCATCGCACTTTCTTACAGTTACCGGATTTGATAAAGATAAGATATACCTCAATGATCCAACATGCCAGGGAGCAAAAGACATGCATATAGCAGCTTCTGAATTCTTAAAATCATGGGAGGCAACAAAAGATATGCCAGACGCAAACTTAGGCCCATATTGGGGATTATATCTTGAAAAGGCAGGAGATAGAACTTCAGCCCAAGATGTGATAAGCATGGCAAAACAATCAGACGCTCCAGCAGAACTCAGAAGGTTTGCAGAACAAGGCCAGATAATGGACATAAGCTGCTTCAAGTTCAACGAATTTGCTGAAAGCAGGCTGGAATTTTCCAAGTTTTTGCAGGAAAATAATAATCCTGCAGCAAATGCTTACATGGAATTATCAGAGCTTTATCCTACAATATGCGGCAGCTCAAATCCTCAGCAAACAATAAGGACAATAGCAGACAAGGAAGAAGCAGCATTAGGGCAGATATAAAAGTTTATTAACCAGCTGCAAGTTAGGCTTCCTATGATAAAGAAACTGATCTTTGACTGGGGAGATGTGCTCCATTTTGTCAAGATAGAAGAGATAATCAAAGAGCTTTCTGAGAAATATTCAGTTGAATATGAGAAGTTCCGTGAATCAGAGCGCCAAGAGCGCAAGAGGATGGATGCCGGAGAGATAAGCTTAGAAGAGTACTTTTCTAATATGGAGACATCATTAGGTATAAAGATTGATCAAGAAGATTTCAAAAAAGTATTCCTGAAGCATATATCCTCCAATGATGAACTGAAAGAGTTCATAAAGAAGCAGAAAGGAAAGTATAAGCTGGTCGTATTATCTAATAACAGCCCTTTGATGTGGGAGATCTGCGTAAAAAATGAAGGGCTTGAGAAAATATTTGATGAGATCTTCTTATCTTATAAGCATAAAATGAAGAAGCCAGATCCTGAGTTCTACAAGAAAGCCATAGGAGAGGATAAACCTGAAGAATGCATATTTGTGGACGACAAAGAAATTTGTACAGAGGCAGCAGCAAAATTAGGAGTGAAAGCTGTCGTGTACAGGACATTTCCTGAGTTTTTGGAAGAGATGGCTAAGCTTGGGGTTAAGCCTGATACTGCTCATTAGCGATTAGAATGAGAGACATCAATCTTTCTTGATCTTAAGATAGATCCAAGTGATCATGCACGCCAAAAGGTAGACTATAAGGATCTGCAATACTGATGCTATAAGGTAAAACAATGATCTCGGATAAATTCCGGATAATGATTCTGCTATCCAAACTCCAGGCAGCACAATAAGAAGAGTGCTGCGCGCAAAATTACAGAAAGGAGCGCTACCGAATGCGCACCCGAAATTGACAGCAAACCAAAAAAAGCTTAGGAATAACATGATTACCGCTACAATTATCTTCGGCAAAGTCAGTCTGAAAAAATTATCCATATCAGATAAGATTGTATTATCCTATATAAATACTTCTGAGCAAAGAGGAATAAGAGATTGCGGCAAAGAGGGCAATTCTATTCATTTAGTAGAATTTAAATAACAAAGAATATTGTTTTGATTGTGGTCGACATAAAAACTATCATTGGAGCTATAGCAGTATTTATTGCGTTGATAGGCTATGTCCCATACTTCAGGAATATCTTTCTAGGAAGGACAAAACCTCATGCTTACAGCTGGCTTGTATGGAGCATCCTGAAGTCCTCGACATGGATCTTGTCATCGATCTCCAGCATTGTCCCTTTTGCCTCGAGGATCTTGTAGATCTTCTTGCTGCTGAGTATGTCAATGCTGTTGACAGTGTCCTGGTCTGCTATGCTTATGAAGCCTGTGTTCTTGCCATTGAGGGTCAGCAGGACATGGCCTGTGAAGTCCCAGAATCCCTTTCTCGCAGTCTCAAAAGCAGGGCTGGCAGCACTGTTCATTATCTCATAATGCTCTGCCCTCAGCAGCCAGCACATCAGGTCAAGGTAATGGATGCCATTGCATGCCATCCCCAGCTTTGGGAACCTGCCGAAAAAGCTGATGTGAT
>CAZGIN010000010.1:0-16916 GCA_964526585.1 uncultured Methanosarcinales archaeon | reverse complement strand
AAACTCAAGATACTGTGAATCTTGGGAGATGCCTTGGCATGCTCCGCAGTCTGAAGGGCAGTTCCCTTTATCTTCACCTGGAGCTTCACAAAGGGAGTTTCCGCAGCAGTTCTCTACGACATCATTTACGCAGACCTTATCAACACAGCTTGAGACAAAACAACTTCCTTTAGAAGGGCAATCACTGTCAACCTTGCATTCTCCTCCGCATCCTGCAAGGAAAAGCATTATCAGAAGCATAATAATGAACGGAAAAATAAAAAGAAGACGGCTTTCTCTCATGCTAAGCACCGATCACCTTATCAACTCAAATTCGCGCACGATCACGATCATGAACGCTATAAGCACAACAGCTCCTGAGATGATATAATAAACCCCGTTTGCCAACTCATCAGTCAGGGATTTATACAAACCAAAAGCCATAATTCCGAAGCCAAGCCAAAGGAACTTGTCCAAGACAAGCTTCATGATTCCAAATTCTTCAGATTGCGATAGTTTTCTTTTTTTCTTCATCATGACCACCTCTACTTGACCTCAAGGAAGAACTGCTTAGACTGGATCGGGCTTTCTGAATAAGATCCTTCCTGAACAGCATTAGTGCATCCTTGTTCATCGCCAACATAAGCATCATTGTTCTGATAAAGCTCAACCCGCATGGTATAGATATCAGCAGCTGCATCAGGAACCTGCACCTTAACAGGGATAACCTGAATGTCAAGCTTATTTACTGATATAGGGACTGTAGTGAACCAAGCAGTTCCCACAATATCATTTTCTCCAACTACAAGATCATCATAAGGATCTATTCCTCCTACAAACACTGGAGCTCCTTCTGCGCCATCAAAGCATTCGTTGCCAGCAGTCAAAGCGCTCTGGCAGACAAACTTAAGCTTGAAGCATCTCGCGTATTTGCTGTCAGTATTCTTGATGCCGGCATAGAAAGTGATAGGCTTTCCGCGCTCAACAACAAGGCGAGCCTTGTCAAAAGTCAAAATATCACCAGATTGACGGATCTTGTCAATCACTTCATTCTCAATATCCTGAGAAGCTTCTTCAAATTTAGCTGTAACAGTTCCAAACTGCTTCTTAATAAACCCTAATCCCAAGCCGAGCAAAGTAATGGCAAGGATAAGGATCACTATAGCGTTAATGGAAAGCTGAAGAGAACCCTTTTTCCTCATACAGACACCTCTTTTATTGAAATTTAATGTAATAACAAAATACCAGCATGATTCATTTAAATACTTTTCGATTAATTTTGTTCGGCAGAAAGAGTATAAGCGGCCTTCTCGCGTCTTAACCCTTAGCAAGCTTCAACGGTCGCTGCTCGACGAGAGAGCTCCCTCTGTTCAGTAAAACTAAAAACGCTCGACCTTATGGCCGCATTGCTTTCTGCCGAACTAGGAAATATCCCTCAATTTAGTCGGGCTGAAGGGAGAAGAGACATCTACATTAACTTTCAGGTCAGGCCTGTAGCTGACAGTGCCCAAAAAAGTTGCATAAGCAAGATCAGGGGTATTATTTGTCCTTGACAGGTGAGAAAGGAAAACCTGCTTGAGCTTATCAGACGCTTTTTCGCATACAAGGTTGGCAGCCTGGAAATTGCTGAGATGGCCTTTCTCAGAAGCGATCCTCTGCTTAAGGTATTCGGGATAAGGGCCGTTTACAAGCATCTCAGGGTCATGGTTGAATTCAAGTGAAGCTCCATCAAGCCCTGCCATAATGTTAGATATCCTCTTGTTGACAATTCCCAGATCGGTTATCACACCAAACCTAGATCCTTTGTCATCAATGATAAAAGCGCGGGGAGAAGAAGCGTCATGAGAAGTCTTTACAGGAGATATGTTCAGGTTGCGTATCCTGAAATCATCGTCAAATAAAGAAAAGCTGCTCAGCTTTCCGGTTATCGGCAGCATAGAATCAAAAGTCTTCTTGTTTGCAAACACAGGAATGTTATACCTCCTGCTAAGGATGCCGACTCCTGAGATGTGATCGCGGTGCTCATGGCTTACGACCATAGCATCAAGAAACTTAGCAGACCTTCCGATGGAATTCAAAGCGTTCTCAACATATTTTCCTGACAATCCGCAGTCAAAAAGGATCCTAGTAGTGCCGGATTCTACATAAGTTGCATTCCCAGAGCTTCCAGATGCCAATACAGAAACTTTCATCTATACACCACAAGAAAAACTGCGATATAAGTACTTAATAAAGATTAGTATTCTTTACTATCTTTGTTTTCAGTATTGATCAAGATGGTTGAACTCAGCGTTCTCAAGCCATTCGTTAGGCCTGTTCACAAAATCAAGAAGGTTCTGGACAATATGCTTATGCTTTTTCTCTTCTTCAGCTACTAAAATGAACTCTTCTTTCAGCTTTTTGTCAGCAGTCTTTTCAGCCTGCTCTCTGTAGAATCGTTCTGTATTTGTCTCAAACTTCAACGCTTTTTTGTACACTTCAATCTCTTCCTCATTGAAATCAAGGCCTTCGGGAGAGGATCTGATATTTTCAAAAATGTGCTTGATAGAGTCGAAAGAGAAATGAGAAACAGATTCAGGCTTTTTCTCATGCTCCATAGCATCAAATATCCTGTAATGGTTGATCTCTGCATCAAGAAGCATCTTAAGAATCCTCTTCAATCCAGGATTAGAAGTACGTTCAAGGCCTTCTTTGTAAATCTTCTCTCCCTCAAGCTCAACTTTTTTTGCAAGTTCAAATACATTCATTTTTTTCACCTATCAACTAATGGATCTGCTTTAAGATAAGACCCAGATTATTACGTGACATGTCTTTCTTATAATCTTTTGCAAGCCCCAATATCTGCTCTGGATTAAACTTGATGCCTTTGTCTGCAAGGATATATGTAAGTTTTGATGATACGATATACTGGCAGAACTGCGTAACATTCTTAGGCTTCAAAGTATGATGGCAGCGCTCAAAGTCAAGCATGACAGGCTTCTTTCCTCTTTTGCAGATCACATGCTTATATGGGTTATGCATCTCTTCTTTGTCCACTCCCATGCTGTCCATGACAAAACACTGTTCAAAAACATCCTTGATTATCCTTAGTATCTCTTTCTTTCCTGATCTTTTGCAATAATCCTCAATAAATTCTCCTGGAACATACTCATACATCATCTCATCTTTTTCGCAAGCAATAAGCTTAGGGCCGATACCTTTCTTGTTTAGCTTCTTTATCCAATTACATTCATTGCTTATCCTGCCAATCGCTTTTGATCTAGGGTTAGTAGTCTTGACAACAACAGATCTTCCTTTATATGTTCCCTTATACAGATGGCCCCTATGGCCTTTGGCAAAGAATACCGGATCCTTAATCTGAAGTCTCATTGTCTAAAGGAGTATCAGGCTCAAGCTCGTTTATGCGTTCAGCATAGCATATGAAGATGTTGTTCTTCTTATCTATCTTGATATCAGTGATCTTAACTTTCAGACGCTCGCCTTTTGACGCATAAGGTATCCTGAACAGGCATCCCTGAACTCTTGCAAGCCCTTCCTCTTCCTCATTAACCCCGTCGATGCGTACATTGAACTCATTTCCAACTTCCATAGGGGGCCTAAGGTTGTGCTTCTGAGAAAACCTCTTAGGAGATCTCTTCTCTCCTGGAAAACTTGACTTGTCCATCCTTCTTCTTGTGCCTCTGAACTGCATCTTTTATCACCGAATATTTTATACACAAACAGATCCTCCAAAAAGATCCTCTTCTCGCTAAGCTTCTCAAACTTGAACTTGTTCTTCTTGATAATGTCCTCAACTTTACGCTTTCCTGTAAGGGAAGAGAACAAAAGCAATATCATTCCGCCTTTCTTAAGATGAGAGCTTACTTTTTTCATAAACTTCTCAATAACCTCATAGCCTTTGATGCCTCCGACTAAAGCCTTATCCTTGACCTTTCCTTCCTGGGGAAGATAAGGGGGATTGAATACAATAGTATCAAACTTCTTTGACTTTAAGCTTGAAAAAAGGTCAGAATACTGGGCATCGATCTTCACCAGCTTTTCTTTCTTTATCTGATCGTCAAAAGCCTTGACTGCCTTCTTGTTCTTGTCAACAGCAATAACGCTTTCAACCTTAGGATTGTCAGCAGCTTCAACTGCAAGGATGCCAGAGCCGGTGCCCATGTCAAGCACTTTTCCAAAAGCATACTTCCTAACCTGCTCAGCCAAAAGCAGCGAATCCTCTGCCGGAATATAGATATCCTCATCCATATGCAGAACATAGGAGCAGTGATTAATAAAGGTTACTAATCAATGATCAGCTTTCCGTCAAGGTGATCAATCTCCTGCTGCAAAGTGAAAGAGCTTATGTCAAAGAAAGTCTTGTGATATGACTTGCTGTCCAATCCCAGATATCTTACTTTAGTTATCAGTTTGCGCTTTTTTAGTCGAATCTTTCCAGGAATGCTGGCACACATCTCAAAAGAGGGAACTGTGATGTAAGACTTTGTGATCTCAGGATTTATCATTATGTATCTCTTTCCCAAAGATTTCAATAGGATCATCCTCCTGCTCAGGCCTATCTGGTTTGCAGCAAGGCCGCAGGTTATCGCAAAGGGAAAATCGATAGTCTTGAATGCTTCAACTATCTTCTTTGCATCTTCCTTAACAGAATCATCAATCTCTTCAACTTCAGAACACCTTATCCTTAGGATATCATGAGGATGCTTAAGTATAGCCATAAACAATAAGCCTGTTTGCAGGGGTATATAAAGCTAATCAAGCCAATATGTTCACTGCCTAGAGTCAAGCACCCTGCAGTAATCCTTGACGCGCTCAGATATAGACTGGAGATAATACTTTTCGATCTTATCCTCAAAGATGTTTATGAGCTTAGACTTTTCCATCATCCTATACTCATTCCTGACTTTTTCTATCAAGAAGAGATCTCTTAATCTTTTCACCTGCCTTCTTATGTTAGAGCCTGCAATGCCATTCAGCACAAGGCTATGGTCTTTCCTTGACTTGATGACAAGCTCTTCAATCTCTTTTGAGGATAAGGGTTTTTTTGAATCTAAGATAACATACATGACGTCAGCAACAACATCCCTTGAATCACCAGGCTGAAGCAAGCCTAATGAAAGGCAGAGCTTCTTTACTAAGTCTCTTCTGGATGTTTCAGAAGGGGGCTCATATTTCCTTAACGTTATCTCAGCCAATGGGGAGTCCTTGAAAACTTTAGCCATCTTTAAGCACCTTTTATGATTGATTAAACAATTTAAGAAAAAGTACTATAAAAACCCTGTTCGTGCATGGCTAGTGACCAGTGCTTAATGTTTCTTAAATAAGCTTCTTTATCAGATTCTTCAAAAACTCTCCGTACTCGATCTCAGCAGCTTCCCACACAACATAGTCCTCAGGCATGCCTTCAGCTGCCTCAACTTCCTCAAGCTGCTTCTGGAGGATGCTTACGATAACTTCCTTCTCTTTTTTTGTTAGATCCATCTTATTACCTCTTGTTTTTTATTATCTTCAACCATATCTTGTTTATCATGCTTATTTATTATCTTTTTGCTACCTTAGTTTCTTTACTTTTCCGAACTCATAGATCTTGTCTCCTACAACAAATACTTCAAAATCAGAAACATCTCTTACAAGCGGGCTTAATAACTTTTCTTTTGTAATATCACTTCCTTCAGTCATAAGGTTGAAAGAAGGCATAATTATGAGGACATTCCTCTTATACTTCCCTTTAAGGAAGCATTTGTACTTCTCGGATCTTCCTTCATGCCTAAGCGAGACAGCAGGATGATCATGGCCTGTGATGATAATCTTTTCAAGTTTGTCAGGAACCTTGTTGCCATGGATGATCAACAATCCGGGCTCTCTGTACTCATCCACAAGTTCAATCTCCCTCTTATCAGCGATAGGCTTTATGATCGCATCATGGTTGCCCTTGATTATGCACAATCTTTTGCATCTTTTTCTTAGAAAATCAATAAGTTTTGTTATATCACTCCATTCCTGGGAAGTGATCTTGCCGAACTCATGCTTAAGGTCTCCGTTAAGGACAATTATCTCTACATCTCCTGTCTTGGCGAATATGTTTTCAAGGCGGTCAACAGTATCCCTTAGCTGGAATTTTGGGACTAATACTCCTTTCTCATGCATAGCCTGCTCATAACCCAAATGGAAATCTCCCATCACCAAGATTCGCTTATATACAAACAAGGATAAGTCAACTATCTCAACATTAGCAAGGATTTTCATACCTTTCTAATTTATGGCTTTTTTATATAAATTTACCTAAAAAAGCAGTAAAGTATATAATTATGGAGCGCAATAAACACCTTAAACATGAGCTCCAACAAAGGTTTCACTGAATTTCTCAGGAAAATAAAACCAGGAATCTGGAAATACCTGATAATCGCGATGCTGCTCCTGCTTTCGATACTATTTTTCAAAAAAGTGCTGATACTTGTGATATTACTGATACTTTCAGTTATAGTAAGCTTCCTAGTGGGAGTATACAACCTTAGAGCTTATGGGATAGAACTTAGCACATTTGTTACAATAATCAGCGGATATGCTTTGGGGCCTGCATGGGGAGGCTCGATAGGTGCTATAAGCATGATAATGCACCTAGTACTTTCACAGGCATTAGGAGTATACATAGTATGGGTCATTCCAGGAATAGTCATCGCAGGAGTGCTTGCAGGAATGCTTAATTTCATATCAATAACCACATTGGGAGTAGTGATCATAATATCACTTCAGGCAGCCAACATAATGCTAACATCACTAGTAAATCCTGAAAACCTCCCAAAATACATGATGCACGTAGCAGGAAACACTGCATTAAACCTAATACTTATCCTAAAACTCTCTTCTTTAGTATTGCAGGCAGTAGGATGATGAAAGAAGAAGATCAAGAAGAACATGTAGAGCATGGCTTAGTGAGGAAGATGATCTTTTCTGCCATTGCAGTTGTATTGTTGATACTAGTAATGTCATATTCTGCAGCAGTCATAATAGACATACCAGGCTTGATAATGAGCAAAGAAGTGTTCGGAAACGACTATCAGGGAGAAGTGTTTTTCATGAACGGCACTTTGGTTGAGATCCAGCAAGAATACTTAAACAACCAAAACAGGGAGATCAAAGCATGCCTTTATGGACATATAGAAGGGGGAAGATATTATATCGAGAATGTTGAATTTCCCCAGATATACTCAGCGAGCGTACAGCACATAACAGCAGACAACTGTGCAGATGCTCTTATAGACCTCCACAGCCATCCATGGTATAAGTGCAGGGCATCACAACAGGATATGGACAATCTCAAATCAAACCAACAAGATAATCCGCAGCTGAAGATGATGGTGATGTGCGGCACAAACAGGTTCTCAATATATGACTAAGAAAGCTCCTTAGCTTTTTTCTTCAAAAACTTCACAATCTTATCGCTCCAATATTTAGGGATAGTCCCTTTTAAGAATTTTTTCATCCAGTCAAATGTTTCCTTCCTGAACCCCTCTTTTTCACCATCAACCATGTTGAAAAGATCATAAGCGATCTGGGAATCGATCTTTGACCTTGAGACAGCCTTCTTCAGATCAAGCTTCAGATCCTCGATGTCGAGCAGCTTCTTCTCTTCCTTATCACGCTCTTCCTTATCCCACAAATCCTCATAGCTGAAATCAGGATTTTCTGCTTTTGATATGACAAACTTAGCAAGCTCCTTAGGCCAATTCTTCTGGATATCGGATTTGTACTGCCTGATCTTCTCGACCATGCCAGGAGACATCTCCTTCCCTTTTATGACATACATCAAATCAAGCTTAGCGCTCCTCGGGACTCTTGAAACTCTATCAAGCTGGGAGAGAAGAGCTTTTTGCAATGGAGTTATCTCTTCTTTGTTTGCGAACGCTTTCTTGATATATTCTTTGATAGAGAAATCAAGATACTTCTCAGCATCAACTCCCTCCTGCTTCTTGCCTTTATCCAAAGCTATCTTGCCCAACACAAGCTGGTGCATCCTTTTTAGGAACTCGATCCTGTCTTCCATCTTGAGAACATCAATATGCCCCTGCAAAGCTATGAGGAAAGCAAAAGGAGAAGGGATTCTTGTATTAACTTCCTCTATAGAGATCTTCTTTTCCTCAATAAGCTTGAAGATCTCCTTAGTATGGTCGATATCCATCAGATCATGAAGCACTTCACGCTTGGCTTCCTTCAATATGGAAAAATCAGGAGAGATCCTCCTCAAAGCAGCCATAAGGATCATGCTGCTGACCTGCTGCCTGCCGACATTTTTGGTATGCCCTTTATAATTTCTCAATATCATCAAAGCACGTGCAGCGCAATGCCTAAATCTCCTCTTGAAAACCTCAGAATTATCGATGGCAGCGTCAAGCACCAGATCAAGCTTCTCTGATTTTAAAAGTTCAATAACTCTAATTATATTAATAGGCCTGTTGGACGCAACATAGAATCCGTTATCATTTACGCCGATCTCAACATTACGATGCTGTGTCCTTGAGACAGCAAAACCTATAGCTCTTGAAAGGCATTCATTAACACGCCTTCCGAACAAAGAATGGAATATGATCTTGCTCTCGCTTTCGTCAGTATAGTTTTCAAGGACGATCTTCTTGTCAGTAGGTATGATCCCTAAGAAATCATACTGCTCCTTGAAATAATTATATATCGCATTAGCAGCCTTATCATCAACATAAAGATAGCTGAGGATCCAGTCAACGACCTCTTTTTTTGAGGATCCTTTATTGAGTTTTTGCTGCATCAATCTCCTGAACTTTCCTATCTCAAGAGCAAGGTCAAAACTTAAAGGGAGAGTATCAGAATACCAAGAAGGGACAGTAGGCGGCCTGTTGACAGAAGTCTCAACCTGTGCAACCAATCCTCTTGCGAACTTAAACCTATAAGTTTCTCCTCCTAACACAAAAACATCACCAGGCCTTAACCTTTCAAGGAAAGCCTCATCGATCTTGCCGACAACATGCTCTCCGATCTTTACCAAAACAAATGAATTATCAGGAATAGTGCCGATATTAGTCATGTAGATAACTCTTCCAAGCTTGCCTTTTCTTCCTATACTGTTATCTTTTCTCCATATCTTGCCGAAAATATACCTTTCTTCCAAAGAAACAAAGTTTCCTGCCAGGTATTCAAGGATCTCATTATAGTCTTTCCAGGACAAGTTTCTATAACAATAGCTTTTTTTGATCAACTTGAACAGCTCCTTTTCATCCCAAACCTGCTGGAGAGCAAAACCGACAATCACCTGAGCCAAAACATCCAAAGCATTTTCAGGGATGTGGAGACGGTCTATCTTTTTCTCCATAGCATTCTTGAGCATCACAGAGCATTCAACAAGATCATCACGATCCAGAACAACAATCCTGCCTTTAGTTGTAGAATGAAGCTGGTGGCCAGACCTTCCGATACGCTGAAGCATCCTCGCAACAGACTTAGGAGATCCTAATAGGATAACTAAGTCGATATAACCAATATCCAAACCAAGTTCAAGAGAAGTTGAACAGACAACACACCTGAGCTTTCCTTCCCTCAAGCTATTTTCTATCCTTAACCTATGCTCTTTAGACAAGCTTCCGTGATGAGCGCCGATCCCTTTAACATCTTCAGGATCTTCAGTGATCTCAGCATAGTTTTTTGGGTATCGATCTTTAAGATAATGGACAACTCGTTCAGTAGCAGCCCTTGTGTTAGTGAAGATCAAAGTTGTTTTGTGCTCCTGGATAAGCTTGTTCAGAAGCTCATACTGCTTATTGTGCAGCTCATTATAGTCAGTGTTGATCAGATCATCCACTGGAGATAAAACTTTAAGATCCAACTGCTTTATGAACTGGACATCAACGATCTTGCATGATCTTTCTGTCCCGACTAAGAATTGTGCAACATCTTCTAAAGGAGCGACTGTTGCAGATAATCCTACTCTGCAGATATGATCATTAATATGCTGGATATTCTCCATCAGCAAAGAAAGATGAACACCCCTCTTGTTTTCAGCCAAAGCATGCACTTCATCAATCACCATCCATTCAACACTCTTGAGATGCTCAACAAATTTTACTGATGAGAGCATAATTGCGAGAGATTCCGGAGTAGTTATGAGAATATGGGGAGGATGCTTGAGCATGGCCTGCTTTTCAGACTGCGTAGTATCTCCAGTGCGGACTCCAACACGGATATTGAGCTTTTTCCCGTAGATCTGCTCTATCTCAGCCAAAGGCTCTCTCAAGTTCTTTTGGATGTCATTGTTCAATGCTTTAAGGGGAGATATGTAGATACAATAAGTCTTGTCTTTCAATACCCCTTTTTGAGAAGAATCGACCAACTCGTTAAGGACACTAAGGAATCCAGTCAAGGTCTTAGTAGCTCCAGTAGGGGCTGAGACCAGCACATTATTCCTTGAATGGATCTCCTTGACTGCGAATAATTGGGGGAGAGAGAACTCCTTAAACCTACTGAAAAACCAATCCCTTACTACAGGGTTGAGGATCCTAAGCAGATCCTCCTTCTTATCTGGAGTCTTCTTGAACTCGACCATGATATAACCTCTAAAACCTAATTACTTTACCTACTTACACAACTAGAATTCCGAACACCAAGGATGAAAGTGGTAAGGTGGTTTATATAGGTTTTGGTTGTTTTATACTGTGCTTACAATATGCAGGCAGCTTCTCACGTAGAGCATATATCCATTAGCTACCGCAACTCCGAGCGACGCATGGAGTTGCTCTTTAATGGAAGAATAATCACGTTCGACCTTATGCTGCCTGCAATTCTTAAGCATAGCTATTAGGTGGCAATGTTTAAATAGTACTAAGAGAAAGGACATGATATGAGATTCGAAGAATACGGGATGCATTATGTGCTCAGGCTGGATCCTGGGGATGAAGTAGTATCTGTAGTGAGAGATTTCTGCGAGACTCAAGGGATAGCCTTGGCAAAGATAACAGGCATAGGGGCTACAAACAGGGCAGAAATAGGATTATATGATACAGAAGAGCAGCAGTATGTCTCAAAAGAATTCACAGGAGACCACGAGATAGCATCTCTAATAGGTAATGTAACTTTGATGGACGGCAAGCCATACCTGCACATGCATGCAGTGCTTGGAGACAAGATGCACAAAGCCATAGCAGGGCACTTAACAAGCGCAGTAGTCAGCGCAACATGCGAGATAATCATAGAGCAGATAGAGGGAGAAGCGCACAGGAAGCACGATGACAATACCGGCCTGAACATAATGGAATTCTGAAAATGAGAAAGAAATCGATAGCTCTTGCAGTGATACATGACGGAAAAGGAAATATCCTGATGCAGAACAGGAAGACCATGAGCAAGTTCGGAGAAGAATACGGCTATTTCGGAGGAGGCATAGAGGAAGGAGAAACTCCGGAAGAAGCAGTAAGAAGAGAGATAAAAGAAGAGCTTGACTTTGATCTTAAGGAAATAAGATATCTAGGTAAATATGTCTCAATAGGTGAAAAGATCAGGGAGCCATTAGGGGAAGTAGAGATAACATGGGAAGTGTTTGTCTCAAAGATAACAAAAGAAGAATATGAGACGATGACATGCTTGGAAGGTGACGGCATGGGATGGATTGCGATGGATAAGATAGTGAACCTTAAGATGGCGCCTATCCCGCTAAAAATTCTGGAAGACTTCAAACAGCTTTGAAGTCATAAAGATATTTAAATAGTAGATATGCAGTACTATATGCAAACATATCAATCACGAGGTGTTTAACATGAAAATAAGATCAGTTATCGTCGCAATGTTTATGATCGGAATCCTGATGCTGTCAGGATGTGCAGAATATACCAAAAAAGACCAGACTACAGTAGAATTGGGAAGCCTATCCCTTGAAGGGTTAGGAAGCACAAACGAGCTGAAGAAATTCTCGAGCATCAGTGAGCTGGAAGATTTCCTTCAGAAAGCATCAGAACAGGATTACTATACAACATCAGCAAGAAGTTATGCAGCCGGCGGAATGGGAGTGATGATGGAAGCAGCGATGGATTCAGCAGCTCCAGCAGCCATACCTGTTACTGTAACCTCAAAAACAGTATCAAATGGAGCACAAGATTATTCTACAACCAACGTGCAATATGAGCAGGTTGATGAAGCAGACTATGTGAAAAATGACGACAGATACATATACATGTTATCAGGAAATGAGCTGATAATAATCGATGCATATGATGCAGAGAACTCAAAGATCGTCTATGAAGAAAAGATAGGAGATAACGATTACCTAAGCCCTCAGGGAAGAGAGCTTTTTGTGAAAGGAGACAAGCTTGTATTATTCGTACAATACAACGAGCCAGAATACTACTTTGAGATGTATGACATAGAGCCCAGGACAACATACAGGCAGAACACAAAAGTATTCCTATATGACATAACAGACAGGAGCAACCCAGAGCTTACAGATGAATACATAATAACCGGAAGCTACTACCAGTCAAGGCTTATAGGAAACAAAGTATATCTCGTAACTCAGGAATGGGCTTCAAGCTCCCAGATACCTATCCCTCTTGTGAAAGAAGCATCAGCAATGATAAATCCTGAAATATATTACTTTGACAACCCTGAAAGCAGCTACCAATTCAACACGATTGTATCAATAGACATAGATTCAGAAGAACTGATAGATACCAAGACATTCATGCTTGGATACTCAAATACTTTGATGGTATCTGAAAAGAACATATACATCTCATATCAGGAACAGCCGAGCTGGAGATGGTATTCTCAATATGACAAAGACAGGTTCTATGATGTTATATTGCCAAGGCTGCCTCTAGACTTGAGGACAGAGATACAATCAGTGTCAGCAGAAACAGAAGAAGAATCATGGAAAAAGATATCAGAGAAACTATCAGATTTCTTCAAGCAGATAGAAGAGCAGGATAAATATGATGAATATCAAAACATGTTTGAAGACATAGCAGCTGCACTTGAAGAATATGACACCCAAAAATCACTCCAGGAAAGGAAGACAATAATCCACAAGATAGGCATAAACGACGGAGTATTAGAGTATAAAGCAAAAGCAGAGATAGACGGAAACTTACTAAACCAGTTTAGCCTGGATGAGTTTGACGGATACCTAAGGGCTGCATCAACAGTAAACATCTGGAACAGAAGAAGCAACGTCCAATACAGCAACGTATATGTCATGAACCCAGAGATGGAGATAATAGGAGAAATATCAGAGATAGCTCCAGGAGAGAGCATATACTCAACAAGATTCATGGGAGACAAGCTGTACATGACCACATTTGAGAGGATAGACCCTTTCTTTGTTATAGACCTGTCTGATCCAGAATCTCCAGCAGTATTAGGAGAGCTGAAGATACCAGGATATTCAGATTACCTGCACCCATACGACGAAAACCACATCATAGGGGTAGGGAAGGAAACAGTAGAGACAAACTACGGCTACACAACAGGAGGAGTAAAGATAGCACTTTTTGACGTAAGCGATGTCTCAAACCCAGAAGTTGTTGACTCAATTGAGATAGGAGACCAAGGAAGCGACAGTGCAATACTGCATGACCACAAAGCGTTCCTGTTCAGCAAAGAAAAAAATCTTCTTGTGCTACCAATAACAGAAGTTACAGATAGGGAAGTCCTGAGCAGATATAACTACAGAAATACTATCTGGAACGGAGCATATGTGTTTAACATAGACGAGAACGGATTCACAGAAAAAGGAAAGATAAAGCACAGCAGCTCTACAACAGACTACTTCAACTGGTGGAACGAAGCTACAGTATCAAGAAGCTTATACATGGATGATAACCTGTATACCATATCAACCAAGTATGTGAAAGCTAACAGCCTTGATGATTTGAGCGAGCTGAACACGATAAAGCTTCCGACAGCAGAAGAATCTTACCCTTATCCATTATATGATTAGGGTATAAATAAAATAAATAAAAAGAAAATATTTACTTTCTTTTTCTTTTCATCGGCTTAGCTGCCATTGGCATAGGCTTGCACATCATATGGCTTTTCCACATCAGCATGCAGATACCCTTAGCTATAAGGATAACAGCGATAAACTGAGGCCATGTAAACCAAGCAAATGTATCGTTCAGCCAAAGGAAGACTCCTATCAAAATAGCAAAGATTCCTCCTTTGACCATCATCTTTTCCCAGCACATTGAGATATCACCTCTTAATATTGCACGGTAAAGCAGTTCTTATAGAGGAAATATCTTATTTAAGGGTTGTGTAGTATTGTATGTACATAAGAATAGAAGAAAAAGATCAAAAAAATAAAGAAATCTAGCCGAGAACTCTCAGCAGCAATCCTCCATACTTGATGATCAGAGGCGCGAAAACAAGCGCTACGATGCTCATCAGCTTAAGAAGGATGTTCAGTGAAGGCCCTGATGTGTCCTTAAAAGGATCTCCAACAGTATCTCCAACAACAGCAGCCTTATGAGCAGGACTGCCTTTGCCTCCAAGATTTCCAGCCTCGATGAACTTCTTAGCGTTATCCCATGCTCCTCCGGAGTTAGCCATCATCACAGCAAGCATAAATCCTGTAATGATAGTACCTACAAGCATACCTCCAACAGCCTCAGCTCCCAAAAGGATGCCTAGGACTACTGGAGTAAGGATAGCAAGCAATGAAGGGACAATCATCTGCCTAAGGGCTGCTTTGGTAGATATCGAAACACATCTCTCATAATCAGCCTTGGCCTTTCCTTCCATCAAGCCTTTGATCTTCTTGAACTGCCTTCTAACTTCTTCAACCATATCATAAGCTGCCTCTCCAACAGCCTTCATAGACATGCTTGAGAACACAAAAGGAAGCAATCCTCCGATGAAAACCCCAACTATAACTACAGGGTTAAGCACATCAATTGACGTTAAGTTAACAGCCTGAGAATAGCCTGCGAACAAAGCCAAAGCAGTCAGAGCAGCTGAGCCGATAGCAAAGCCTTTTCCTATAGCGGCAGTCGTGTTGCCGACAGCATCAAGGGATTCAGCCCTTTTCCTGACCTGATGGCCGATTCCTGCCATCTCAGCTATGCCTGCAGCGTTATCAGCAACAGGGCCGTATGTATCACTTGATAAAGTAATTCCAAGCGTAGAAAGCATACCAACAGCAGCGATAGCTATACCATACAATCCAGCAAGATAATATGATACCAGGATAGCAGCCGAAACAGCCAACACAGGAATAATAGTAGAGTTCATACCTAAAGCAAGCCCTGCAATTATGTTAGTCGCAGCGCCTGTATTAGATGCATGAGCCACTTTCTGGGTAGGCTTATTATGGTCTGAAGTATAATACTCAGTTATCAAACCTATGATGATCCCGGCGACCAAGCCAGTTACTGCAGCCCAGAAGATGTTCAAAGCTCCTAAGTAGTATTTAGCAATCACAAAAGTGCCAACAGCCATTATACCTCCAGCGATGAACATGCCTCTATTCATAGCAGAATGTATCTTAGACTCATCATTTGTGACAACGAACAACGTTCCGATTATGGAAGCTACTATCCCCAAAGCAGATATCATCAATGGAGCAAGTATCCCTTTAGAAGCTGCAAACAATCCTATCCCCAAGACCATAGCAACGATGATAGAATCAACATATGACTCAAACAAGTCAGCTCCCATACCTGCAACATCGCCGACATTATCACCGACATTATCAGCGATAACAGCAGGGTTTCTTGGGTCGTCTTCAGGAATTCCAGCCTCAACCTTGCCTACAAGGTCTGCGCCTACATCAGCAGCTTTAGTATAGATTCCGCCGCCAACCCTTGCGAACAAAGCTATGCTGGAAGCTCCGAAACCAAAGCCGTAAATTATGTTAGGATCTCCAAATATGATATACATCAAAGAAACCCCAAGCAATCCCAAACCAGTTACGCACATGCCCATAACTGTTCCAGAACTGAAAGCTACTTTAAAGCCGTCTTTCAAAGATTTAGAACATGCCTGAGCAGTCCTTACATTAGCCTTTGTAGCTATCCTCATGCCGATGTTGCCTGCAATTGCAGAAAAGAACGCTCCAACAACAAAGGCAATAGCCAGAGGCCAACTCAACAGAAAGCCCAGAAGCAAGGTTACGATGATCACGAATATGATCAGCACCTTGTATTCGCTCTTCAAAAATGTCATCGCTCCTTTGAAGATAGCCTCAGCAATCTCCTTCATCTTGTCACTGCCGGCATCATGCTTAACGACCAAATAGAACTTAACTGCGGCAAACAAGAGAGCAAATAACGCTACTATCAATACATAAGTCAAAACCATACGGTTACACCCCCGATTTAATAGATGACAGATACATTGGTAAGTTTATAAATGTTTTGTTGGTATAGGAAACGACCCAATTTAGAGATTAATTTGGTCGTTTCCTAAATAGTAAGTGTCGTCATTTTATTTAAGAATTCACGACACTTACTAGTATCATGAAGTAGGATTAACCATCAAGGCTTAAGCATCTTCTGCATATGCATGTCTAAAAGAACTCCTATGTTATCTGCATAATACATCTCCACATCATGATGGAAGATAGCCAGGCTTTTTTGTAAGTCAGCACTGTACTCGTTGCATCTTGGAGAATCTCCTATGACTCTCATTAAATCATTGATCCTTTTCCTGTGCTCATAATATCTTTTACGAATATCTCCCTTAGCAGATTCCCTGATCGAATCATACAATTCCTGGCTTAATGTGCTGATAACAGCTTTCCTCTTTGAGGGAGTCAGCAGAACTGCATCTACAGGATCCTTAATAAGGAAGATCTTATCAAAATCGATAGGCCTGGCAGTATAAGATGTTTTGCCGTCACTTTCATTTGATACAATAAGGTAGTTTCTACGGTGCATGTCTCCTATCAGCAAGAGCTGGCAGAGATAATCAAGTTTTACAAGCTC
>CAZGIN010000009.1:0-17460 GCA_964526585.1 uncultured Methanosarcinales archaeon | reverse complement strand
GAGATGAGGAGAAATCCGAAGGCTTGACCATAGGAGACCTGATAAAGATAAAGAAGAGATGATTTACTGCCTTGTTCTACTTAATTATCTTCATTTCTTAACCGGCTTTTTCTTCAACACCAAGATATAACTTGGAACAAATAAGTTGAACAGGCTGAGCACCTTCAATGGGAGAATCCGCACTATGATAGCTGCCAAGCGGCACATCCCTATATGGTATCTCTTGGGATACTTTATCACCTTGATAGTCATGTTCTTTATTATGAACCTTTTTCCTGCCATCCTTTTTAGATCATAGAAAGATAAGGGAAATATGTCCCATTCCTTACCTTTAAGGATCCTGTATGCGATATGCCCTGATCCAGTGCCTATGTCCAGCAGATCGCATCCCTCAAGCCTGACAAATCCCCTAAGGATAGAGATGATCTTATCTGCCTTCTTATCACGGGAGATATGGTCCAGCCTTGCATGAGAAATATTTGAACCTTTCATATATCCTCAATCCCTTTGTTTTCAAATATGAAATATTTGCTTACAGTATTATCCTGATAGAATACCCTGTCAAACTTGGAATCAAGCAGACCTATGAATTCACTGTTGAGCTCTATGCACTGTGTATCATCGGGATGGCACATTGTGCCTCCTTCGCCTGTATCAAGCAATACATAATGTATCTTATCAGAACTTTCATTGACATAATCAATCAAAACCCTCACCCTGTCAGCATTATACAAGGGATAATACATCATCTTGGGAGCTCCGTCATAATCAAGCGCCTGCTGCGGCATAGATATCAAAACTTCTCCTTTCACATCTTTGCCTTTCAAAAACCTATAGAACTCTTTTGATATCTGCGTTTCCTGCTTAGGCTCATTGTCGATGTAAAACTTGAACGTATTATATGCGGAGAAAGCCAATATTATTATGAACAATAAAGTAAGCATATGCTTCTTGTTGAACCTGCCAAGCATAGAGAACCCATGCGCCGCAAGTATCGCCAGGAAGGGGAAGAATGATATCGCAAACCTCATCTCCTTATGAGGAAGCATGACAAAATAAGCCAGGGGGACAAGAGCGAGCAGAGCTATCAGCAGCTCATTGCGCCTTTTTGAAGAAGCGTTCCTAAATATGAAAAATATCCCTACCAGAGAAAAGATGTACAGCACATTCTCTTTCGGGATGTTGATGAAATAATAATACCAAGGCTGGAAAAAAACCCATCCAGAATCCCGGATGATGGCAGCGCCTGCCTTGACAGTGAACAGCGCATCATGAAAAACAAGAAGATTGAAAGTTATGAGCGGGATGAGCCCTATCAAAAATCCTGAAGACAGGAAGAACACATCGATGACAGCATTACGCCTGTTGAAGAACAGGAAAACCAGAACAAAAAATAAGAGGAAGGCGAGCAGGAATGCTCCATGAGGAAATCTTGTCTGGAAAGCGAAAGCAAGAACAAGGCCTGCGAGCATTATACCTCTCTGGTTAGGGATCTTCAGATAAAAGAAGACGGCAAGAAGAGAAAGGAAGATGGCAGGAATATGGTTGTAAAGCCTGAAACTGAAGAAAAATTCCGTAGGAGTGAAGCACAGTATCAACGAGGCTATCATCGCAGTGTTCTTGTTGAAGACTTTGTCTGCTATAAGGAACGTAAGCCATATGACTCCAATGCTCATGAGGAAGATCAAGATCCTCCCTCCAATTATCGGATCGATATTCAGCTTCCACAGAAATCCAAGCATGAAAGGCCACATCAAAGGCCTTGTATACTCAAATATGCCGACGCTTCCGTTTGAAAACAGGAACTTCGCCATACCGATGTAAGATGCAGAATCCCACCATACAGGATGATAAGAGAAGAGAAAGATAAGCCTAGTAAAGACCGCTGTCGCAAGCACAAGAAGCAGCCTTCTCCTTTTCTTAAAAAACCCTTCTTTCATGTTGATACCTCTGCTGAACTTACAAAGACAGGATCGATATCATCAAACGAAGCCTGATCCGGGAATTCCTTAAGCAAAAGATAGCCATAAGGATAAGAAGCTGAGTGGAACAATATGATCCTGTTATCAGGAGATGAACTGAGCCATCTGCTGTATGAAATATATTCATCTCTTGTGAAAATCCTTGCTGCAATGACAGACGAATTAAAAAGCTCTGCAGCTTCCACAAGCTTGTAAGCTTCGTCTTTTCCTGCAGGAACAACAACAGTCCTGAGATGCATGTAATCGTTAAACGTATCAAAATATCTCTTTGGAGTATCATAATATGAGGGAGCACCTTCAGCAGCATCTTCCACTATAATGACCTCTGACAGGTTAACGGAAACAGGTTGATCTCCGACTACGGCAAAATCCTGAACATGCTTTACCGGAGGGCTTCCTAAGACAGAAGATCCACTGAACAAGGCAAGAGGAAGATACTTGTCTGTGAAACATATAGTTCTGATGCCTTTGCTTGAGAGATATTGTGCTGCAGCGATCTTTCCAGGATGATCGCAGCATCCGATGACGACAGAGGCGTTCTTTCTTACAGCCTGCTCAACAAGCATGTTTATGCCGTGAGTATCAACAATTACAGCAAAATCATTCCTTAGGAATCTTGTGGTAGGATAATGCACCTTATCAGGAGGAACCTCAAACATGAAAACCCCTTCCTCGTTGGGAGCATACCAATTATCATGGATCTTTCGCACCAAAGTTCCTGAAGAAGGAACTAATGAAGCGCCTGAATAAGCAAGGATCTGCTTTATCCTGCCGCCTTCATGCCATCCGATATCAGACCTAAGATCCTTTTCAGGATATGTGAACCTTTCTGAGAACACATCCAGTATAGGGCCTTCAAAAGGAGAAGAATCCATCTGTCCTCCAAGCCAATCCCTGAGAACGCGGTCAACTTGAGATACGATAACATCATCTTTTGATATCACGATCTTTGACTCCCCAATCATCAAGTACTTTGAATCATCAGATAAAGACATGTTTCCTTGTACAGGGTCGGCAGGAGCAAAGTTCAGCTTTGGGCTGTTGCCATTAGCGATATCACGATATATCTGAGCCCTAAAATGGACTCCTATCTCATCCCAAATATCCGCTGCCTTAAAAAGGTTAGAGCTGCTGTCAAAACCGCATCCTATGGAAGCTATAGTCTCATATGCCAAAGCCTTTGCTTCTTTGTCTGAGGAATTGAGCACAGACTCAAAATAAGGCAGAGACCCGCAGACAAGAGAAGAGTTTCCTATAAGCCTTCCGATAGATATAAGGAGATCTCCTTTAGCAAGTGGATCTGAAGCAGTGTTCAATGATCTGTACAATGCTGCAAGAGTATCAGATTCCTCCACGGACTGAAGGTCAAATGCAGCAAGGTCAGAGCTTTCATAATAAGGGTCAGTGTTGATGGTAGCTAGGATATCTTTGACTATGGTCCTGATCTCTCCTGTATAAAGCACGCGCTCATACTTTTGGCTGTCAATTATGATAGTGGGGACTTTTGTTACATTATACTTCAAGGCCATGGCTTTTATCAAAGGCTCCTTGTCATAATTGAAATCAAGGCTTATAGTCACAACTTCCTTTGGGAACTCTTCATTGATCTCAGTCAAGATATACGCCTGGCGCTCGCTTGTAAGAGTATCCTTGTCATCAAAGAAATGAATTATCGGGATGTATTGCTTGCCGCACAACCTGTTTGTATCCTCAATCGTAGCCAAGAACCTAAGCTGCAGAAGCGCATACTTGTGTTTCATAAGATCAAAGTCAAAGCCCTTGAACAGGGTCTTACTGCTGTATTTTGCAAGCTCCATGCCAACGTCCTGGATCTCAGCCTTGAGCTGGGAGATCCTGCGCTGCATTATTGAGCAGGTATCGCCGCCGAGCGAATCAAAGAAGTTCTGCTCAAGAAGATAAGCCTCCTTGCCCAGCTCATACTCTGATATGACATCATTAACCTCATTCACCCTAAGATAATCAAGAGCATAGCTCAGGAATATACCTATCAAAAACACGCCTATAGTCAATATTAGGCTGGTGATGAAAACCTGATTTCGGCCTTTCATATGATATCACGAAACTCCTCTGCTTTTAATAATCTAACCCTCTCAGGCAGCTATGGGTTGAGGACATCACACAATCCCTTAAAAACCCTGCCAGAGAACAGGACCGAGCAAGGAGAAGTGTCCATCCCTTCCCCATAAAGTGAAGTCAGGGTATTATTGGTCTGCTTAACATAAGATAAATCATTCTTGCCCGGCTCAAGGCACATTGACGCATCTCCTAATACGATGAATCTCGGATCCTCATATATTACAGGGAACTGTCTTAGGAAAGATAAGTCAGATGAGTATTCAGGCTCATGGTACAAGGTGAACATCAGGAGATGATACCCTTCTTCAAGAGAAGAATTAACCTTAGACTGCCTTGGATATGACTCTGAACCTTGGCCCAGGTAGTTCATATATACGTATGAGTTTGTCATCAAAGCACAACCGCTGATATTATATCTTTCAAGAGCCTCAGCAGCATCCTGATGAGAGCTCATCACTCCTTTGTTATCCAAGACTGTAGGAAGAGAAGGATATATGAAGAACAGCGCAGCAAAATACAGCACTATCACTGAAGCAGCAGCCTGTTTTGAAAACCTGACCTTAAGATTCGGGATAAGCTTTGCAAGCCAGATGATGCCTACAGCTGCGAAATAAGCAGCAGGCAGGATAAGATCAAAAAGATAACGGGAATTCTTGACAGGAACAGTAACATACTTGTATATGATGAAAAGCATAAGGGCAAAGAAAGCGATATTAACCCTGTTCTCAGCAAACCAGCTTCTGCTTTTCCTAAGAGCTTTAATGAATGCTGCCACAATGCCAAATATCACGAATGGGATGAGAATATTTGCAACCTCAAGAAAATGCATGATATTGACAGGCTGCACAAAATACGCCCTTGATTTGATGTTCAGGAAATAAGCGTCAGCTATGCTTGTAAGCATATCTCCTGTAAGGACATAATTGAACAGAAGCCAAGGGATCACAGCAAAGAAAATGCCTATAGCCAGTTTAAGGATCTTTTTTGGCTGGACAGCTATCAATACCAAAGGGGCATATGACAAAACAGTATATCGTGTCAGAAAAGCAAGCCCGAAGAACACTCCTCCAAGAAGATGATGCTCATCCCTGATCAAGATATCAAGGAACAGCATGATGAAAGCCAATGAAAGAAGTTCTGTGCCTTGTACAGTCCCGGAGAAGAGCGTGAAGGGATTTAGCAGGAGAAAATAGAAGAATACCTTGTCCAACTTAACCGAGCCTGAAAGCCGCCACGCTGCAAATCCGAACAAGGAGGATGACAAGATTATGTACAGGAATTCAGCAGCCTTATACGAAAATATGCTGAACAGTCCTATGATGAAGGGCATCAGCACAGGCCTGTAATGCTCATAATAAACGCCTCTGCTGAACAGATATCGTGCATTTAGGACATAAGCACTGAAGTCCCATCCCTGCACAAGCCAGTGCTGGAAGACCAAGAATGAAGTAGAGAACATAAGCAGCATCCAGAACAATAAATTACTGCCTTTTCTTCCTTTATGAACAGATATCATGGTGCGGCCATCACCCTGTACTGTTCAAAGCTTCCAGGATAGATCCTTCGGTTATATCGTCTTCGATCTTCTGTCCGTAATTTATTATGACAGCAGGAGTCTTTGATATGTCATAATAAGACTCCATAAACCTGATCTCTTCAGAGAAGCCGAACTCTACAGGGAATATGCGAATATTATATTTGTTCGCTATATCAGAAAGGACAGGGCCGATATCAACTTCTGAATCAGGGCTGTAATAATACAAGATGATATCTGTATCTATGCTGCATTCTTTCAACAGCCTGCTGTAGAACAGATAAGCCTTGATCTGAAGCAGATAATATTTTCTCTTGAGAAAATTAAAATTCTCTTTTCCAAGCTTCTCCTCTGCACCTGGAGCGTTCAGCCTTGTGCCGATATTGCTTATCTCATCAGAAAGATCAGATATCCTCTGGTTAGTGAGGCTGCAGCTCTGCTCGTCAGTTATGTCTATGAGCTCCTGCTCTATCAGATAGCTTTCAGTAGTCAGCTCTGTCTCAAGGATGATATGGTTGACCTCGTTCTCCTGCCTGTTGTTTAAGTTGTATCCGAGCAGCACTCCTGCGACAAAAGTGACTATCATCAGCACGATCGCTGTAGTGAACAGATGTTTTGAATGTTTGCTTACCATTTTCTTTTCGCCTTAACTATCTCTTTTGTCAGCGCAGATACCCAGTAAAACCCCACAAGATAAGGGAGGCACATAAAATATACCCATATCGACAATGGAAAAAATATCTTCTCCTTTACCTGCTTATGCGCGACTATGAACATGTAGGCTCCTGCTATACCCCCGATCCATATAGGGAAAAACACCTTGATGTTCTGAGTGAGGACAAGATCCTTCAATGAAGGCAGCTGAAACAAGCTTGCGATATATCCCTGGATGAACAATCCTCTCACCATGAATTCAGCAAAACGTGTTATAAGCCCGTAAGATATAAGCCCTAACGTGACAAGCATAAGAGGGATGCCGAGCACATTAAGGGGGAGCTGGAAGAATGCCATCAGCCCATACTCTTTGTTGAAAAACATATCCTTATACTTGAGATGGTTGACAAAAAATCCCCTGTACCATCTGATCCTTTGGTTGAACAAGGCTTTGAACGTATCAGGAGCTTTTGTATAGGTGAAAGCATTAGGCTCTATCTTTACATTATAATGGTTGTACTTTAATCTCATCGCGATCTCAAAATCTTCAGTTATGTTCTCAGTATCAAAACCGCCGACTTTCTTTATGACTTGAGTCTTGTAGACGCTGAGCACTCCGGGAGTCATGGCAAGAGTGTTGATAGAAGCCCTCAGCTTTCTTGACAGCACAGCAAGTATGTACTCTATGCGCTGGATCTTTTCAAGTATGTTTTTGGGCTTGTAAACCTTGATGGCGCTGATTACAGCACCCACAGAATCATCCTCAAAATGATGCAGCATATTCCTCAAAGCATCTTTTGTGACAAACGAGTCAGCATCAACGCATGCAAAAAGCTCAGATTCAGCATGCTTCAACGCAGCATTCATCGCAGCAGCCTTGCTGCCTTCATTCTTCTTGTTGACCAGGAGTATATTATCATGCTTTTTGCAGAGCTTCTCCACTATATTCTTCGTATTATCTATAGAACCGTCATTCACCACGATGATCCTAAGCTTGTCTTTGGGATAATTAAGCTTCAGCACAGAGCTTATGCATGCAGCGATCGTGGACTCTTCATTATATGCTGGAATAGCGACATCGATAGAATACCATCTTGATACATTTTTCTCATCCTGAAGGAGGTCTAAGTAAAGAAAGTTGATCCAGACAAAAGCCAGATACACAGTTATGAACGAAATGCCCCACAAAATGTTCTCTATCATCTTTTATCTTCCTATGAACTCCCACATCCCGACGCCATCAGCATCGTACAGATGTTCGTTCCTGCCATAGTGTTATTTTTGCTCCTATGTTTATAAAGATTTAGCATGGTTTTACTGCCTGATGGACTATCGAAGAATATCGCCTTTATAAAGGCAAACAGCACTATCCATATCCTGCTTTAGGAATGTTTTGGACAGCATCCTGAAAACATAAGAAAATCAAGGCTTACTGAACGCTTCCTTAATGCTCTGGATCATATAGTCTATCTCTTCATCTCATAATCCCGGATAAACTCCTACCATAAAAGTGTCATTCATGATCTTATCGCTGTTCTTGAGATCTCCGACTATACGATAAACACTGCTGTCCTCTCTGATGCTGTCAAAACAAGGCTGCTTCACCAGGTTTCCTGCGAACAGCAGCCGGGTCTGGATATTCCTTCCTTCCAAAAATTCAAGTATCTTATGCCTACTATATTTTTTTCCATCCCTTATCGTTATGATGAACGAAAACCAAGCAGGATCAGCCAGTTCTGTCGGAGAAGGCAGGATGATCTTATCAGAAAGTGACTTGAGGCCATCATATATCCTGGCAAAGTTCTTCTTTCTCTTTTCGATAAAGCCAGCCAGCTTATCAACCTGAGCAGATCCTATAGCTGCCTGCATCTCAGTCATCTTGAGATTGAAACCAAAGCTAGAATACACATACTTATGATCATAACCAAAAGGCAGCTGTCCAAGCTGCTGGCCGAACCTTTTTCCGCAGGTGTTGTCCCTTCCAGTCTTGCACCAGCAATCACGGCCCCATCCTACAAGGGATTCGATGATGCGGCTAAGCTCAGGATCATCTGTATACACAGCACCTCCTTCTCCGCAAGTTATGTGGTGCGCAGGATAGAAACTAGACGTCCCAATGTCGCCTAATGTTCCGGTGTACCTGCCGTCATACTTTGAGCCGAGGGAATCACAGTTATCCTCGATCAGCCATAGGCTATGTTTTTTGCAGAACTCTTTCACCTTAACGACATCGAATGGATTGCCCAGGGTGTGAGCCACAAAAACAGCTTTGGTCTTCTCGCTCAATGCATCCTCAAGAAGGCTGACATCAATGTTATAAGTCCCTATCTCAACATCAACAAAGACAGGAACAGCGCCGTACTGTATGATAGGCGCGACTGTAGTAGGAAATCCTGCTGCCACAGTGATGACCTCATCTTTTCTCTTGACGCGTCTCTCTCCCAGCTTGTGGGATGTAAGCGTCCAGAAAGCAATAAGGTTTGCAGAAGACCCTGAATTCACCAATGTGCAAAACCTAACGCCCAGAAAGTCCATAAGCTTCTTCCTGAACTCATCACAGAACCTTCCTTCAGTAAGCCAGAAATCAAGGCTTGAATCGACAAGCTTAACCATCTCATCTGCATCAAAAACCCTTCCTGCATAATTTATCCTGGATTTCCCAGGGATGAAATCCGGCTTTTCTGCAAACTTAAGCCTATAATATTTTTCAACCTGACCCAAAATCTCTTTTCTTGTATCTTCCATCTCAATCAAGCTGCCTCTTAAACGATCTTAATTCATCTTCGATGCTTCTGGAAGCGCAATCAGCTTCCCTGCACATCTTGGTATTGATAAGCCCTGCCTTCAAAGGCCTTCTCGCCTTCTGATTAAGCTTATCAGTGCTTATAGGGATGAGCTAGCTCTTGTCAAGGCCGAAGACATCAGCTATCACATGAGAAAACTTAAACCTGTCCATTATGCTGCTTCCTACAGCATTGAATATCCCCTTCTTGCCTCTTCTTATCAACCTATATGTGCATTCAACCATGCTGTTGGCATAAGTCGGAGAGCTTACCTGATCATCAGGGACTTCAACAGACCTTCCTTTTGATAAATTATCAAGGATCTTATAAACAAAATTTTTCCTCTTCTTCTCACTGCCAAATACAACTGTAGTCCTAAGTATAAGGTAATCCTGGAGGTTTGCCGACATATATTCTTCCACCTCTAGCTTATGCCTGCCATAGACACTTATAGGATTAGGAGAATCTTCTTCAGTATAGGGTCCATCAGCCCCGTCAAACACATATTCGCTGGAGAAGAAGACAAACTCCATGCCCTTCTTCCTACATATATCTATAACATTCTTGACAGCTGCCACGTTCACCTTATGAGAATCTTCAGGATGGGACTCACACCATTCTACATTAGGGTTGGCTGCCGGAAATATCACCACGTCAAAACCCTGCTTACCAAAAAAGGAATCTACCTTTTCAGCATCAGTTATGTCCAGCCGGACAAGATCAGGATATTCATCAGAAAAATAAGTTCCGACAACATCTTCTCCCTGAGAAGAAAGAAAATCGAAGTAATTCCTTCCTATCAAGCCTGATGCCCCAACTATGAGAAACCTAAGCTTTTTGAGATCATCCATGCTTAACTCCCCACTCGTATCCTATCTCCTTGTCGAAAGGATCAATCCGGACTATCTCTTCAGGATCATGGGGCATGTCTGCACAATTGGCCACGATAGCCATCTTGTCTCCTACTGACTTAAAGCCGTTAACAACGCCTGGAGGGATAGACACCAGAGAATAATTTTCTTCTCCTATGAATATCTCTTGGATATTTCCAAACGTCTTTGAACCAGCTCTCTTGTCATAAAGAACCAATTTGATACTTCCGACCACAACTGCATAATTCAGAGTCATCTTGGTATGAAGATGCCATGCCTTTATCGCTCCTGGATATATCTTTGAGAAATATATCTCTCCGAACTTAGTGAAGTGCTCAGCGTCCTGCCTCATCATGTGCATGATGCATCCTCTTTCATCAGGTATCTTCTTCAAAGGAATTATCTTGACGCCATCTATCATAAAATCACCTTTCAATCGAACTTCACGTTTTGCTCATACCATCTGAAGGTCCTTAATATAGAATCCCTGAATGCGTATGATGGCTTCCATGAAAGCTCTTTCTTTGCCTTCTCACATGAAAGATATTGTGCAGGTATCTCACCTTTAGCGATATTCAGTATCTCAATCCTGACATCTTTCTTGATTATCTCCGAGACCTCTTTGACAAGATCTATTACGCTGCTCTTCTTCTCAGAAGTGAAATTGTAAGCATGTCCTTTTGTCTGTTCAATCTTTTCTGCAAGCAGGAGGTAGCCGTTGACTACATCTTTGACGTATACATATTCCCTTATCATCTTGCCGTCGCTTCTTATCAGCAGCTTTTCGCCTGTGAGAGCTGCCTTGAATATGCCTGGTATGATCCTGTTAAAATTAAGGTCTCCCTCGCCAAAAATATTGCCGAACCTTGTTATTGCCACAGGAACGCCGTAAGTAGCAGCATACATCTGGGAGATAAGATCAGTGCAGGACTTGGAACAATCATAAGGATGCTTTCCCTTCAAAGGAAAATCCTCAACATAAGGAAGCTGATCACTGGCGCCATATGCCTTGTCAGATGAAGCGACAACCACAGCCTTAACTGAAGGAGTATGCCTGGTAGCTTCTAGAATATTGACCGTGCCTGTAATATTTGTCTCTAAAGTCTCGACAGGATTGGTATATGCAGTAGGAACAATAGCCTGCGCGCCAAGATGGAGTATGATGTCAACTTCCATAGTGGAGACGAGCTGGAAAACCTTATCCCTGTCTTTTATGTCACAAGGGGCAAGCGTAACTTTCTTGTCAAAACCATTCACGACAAAATAAGATTCATTGTCCAGAAGTATATACGGGACTATAGCCTTAGCCCCGGAGTCAAGCAGAGCTTCCACTATATGGCTTCCCACAAGGCCTGTTCCCCCAGTAACAAGAACTCTCTTGTCTTTCCAAAAAGATTTATTGAATAGCTCTACCATTTTTTCCATACAGGATTCTTTTTCCACAATTCGTTAAGATGGAGATAATCCCTATAAGTGTCCATAGAATGCCAAAATCCTTTATGATGGTAAACAGCAACTTCTCCCAGCTTCGCCAGCTTAGGCATAGTCTCCTCCAGCATGACATCGCTTGAATCGAGGAAGGAGAATACCTTTTTGTCCATCACCATAAATCCCCCGTTGACAAAGTCGTTAAGGACAGGCTTCTCCTTGAATTCCTTGACTATATTATTATCGTCAATCTTGATGACCCCAAACCTTGATTGGGGATAAAATCCCGTTATCGTCACCATCTTACCTTTCTTCTTATGGAATTCCAGAAGCTCGTTTAAGTCAATATCCGCAACCCCGTCTCCATAAGTAAGCATAAATGTGTCTTCTCCTTCAAGCAGATGCTTTACCTTGAACAGCCTCAGTGCAGTCAGGGTCTCCAGGCCGGTATCAACAAGATGAACATTCCAGTCTTCTGTATCTTCTGCATCAATGTTGTGATGGCCCAAAAGCTCTGTATTCTTATTCTTCAGGTTTATTGAAATATCATGGTTCTGCCAGTCATAATGGACAAAATATTCCTTGATAAGGTTGCCTTTATATCCCAGAGGAAGTATAAAGTCTTTGTGGCCGAACGCAGAATAGATCTTCATGATATGCCACAATATAGGTCTGCCTCCGACCTCAACAAGCGGCTTTGGCTTGAATTCGGTTTCTTCACGCAGCCTAGTACCTTGACCCCCACATAAAATTACAACTTTCATATTTAAACCTCTTCTTGCTAGAATCCTATACCTTATTTAAATGTTTTGTGAGCCCGAAAACGAGGAAAATATGCCCTGCTCTCTCCGACTATGCCGCTGAATCTATGCCTCAGAATTGTTTTTAACACGTGCGGCCATTATTATTAGGTTATCCCTTAAATTCAGAAAAACATATACTTTGTTCAAAACTTTCCATTTAGCAAGAGCTTTAGTGATACAGCCTAAAAAAGGGAAATATATGCTAATCCTCTTCACTAAAATACTAAGGCTCCTATATCGTCCTGCGGTTTTTATCTTAATCACCTTAAAACCATTTTGGCTCAGCAATATGCGTATAGTCTTCCTTGAAAAGTACCATAAATGCTCTTTAGGCTTATACTCAATCCATTTAGGTCCAGATATCCTAGGGAATAAAGAGTCTACATCAGGAGTTGCAATGAATAATAACCCTCCTGGGGCCATTACCTTCCTTACAATAGATAAAGTATCATTTGGATACGGAAGGTGCTCAATCAAATCACTCATTATGACTACATCAAATTTTGAATTCTTAAATGTATTTTCTTCCAGAGGGCCCTCTACCACATTATAGCCCTTAGCTCTGCATGTTTCTAATGTAGATCTGTTAATATCAATCCCGATACAATCCCAGCCTCTCTTATTTGCAACCCCCAATAAAGTTCCTATGTTACATCCCACATCTAACAATCTACCTACTTTTTTGTATTTTTCAATAAGTTCAAGCCGTTCATTAAAGGTATGTTTATCCTCTTTTATCGTGCTTTTATAATAATCTTTAGGAGATATCTCGTTATTATTATACGACTTTGATAAGGAGTCTGGTGAGAGCTGAGGATTAACCAGGACAAATCCACAATTTTTACATTTCACTATTGCGAATCTTTCTTTCTCAAAAAGATGCTTATAACTATCACTTTTACAAATAGGGCAGGTCACATAGACCAATTTATCAATGCTGGCCATGAAATCGAGACCTTGGATGAGCTTTATATAATTTTCTAATAATCAAAAATCATATTAAGCCCCAAAATATCATATTTTGTCGAACAGCTTTAATGTTTTGCCCAGGTCTCTAATCTTTTTAAAAACATTTTATCGCTGTAGAGATCTGCATGCAGCTTAATGGACCGATTTTTTAATCTGTTCCATAAAATCTCATTAAGGCTTCTTACTTTTTGACAGGCTCTAACAGGATAAGGTTTTATAAATATCCTCTTTTATCCCATTTTAGCGGGGTTTAGGAATAACTGCATGACCCTGATGATGCTGGAGCTCGCAATATCTATGAAAGGTAATGAGTGAATTTACATGAAAATTTTTGAAGGTATCAAAAAACACCATAGGCTGATCGTATCAATCTTGATAATATTATTCGCAATACAAGTCCTGTGGAGTATGTCCTATAAGACCATGGAATATGATGAGGTATTCCATCCTGTGAGGGGATATACAGTATTGAAACTCTGGGATTTCAGGCTGGATGTGGGGCATCCCCCTCTGGTACAGATGATAAGCGCATTACCCTGGCTGTTCATAGGTCCTGAGATACCGACAGACCATCCTTCATGGGTTGAAGAAGGACAGAATGACTTTGCGAGCTTTGGGCATGAATTCTTTTTTGTGAGGAACAAGGATAAATGGTTTGAGCTGTTAACATGGGCAAGAATCCCTATCATGATAATAGGAATGCTGCTTGGCCTTATAGTGTTCTTGTGGGCAAAGCACCTATTCGGCATAATACCAGGCATCGCGGCGCTGACTCTTTTCGTATTCAACCCTGAGATGATAGCATACTCCAGGTTCAGCGGAACTGATATGGGATTCGATGCAGCTCTGCTGCTGCTGTTGTTCCTAACCTATCTATACCTCAGGAAACCTAATATGAGGATGCTTGTGCTGACCTCGCTTTCATTCGGCTTATGTTTCCTGACAAAATTCACGATTGTGGTATTTCTGCCAGTATATGTAATCTTCATACTGCTATTAGCCTTTATACCTGAAAACGGGCCTATAAAGATAAACCTGAAGATCATATCAAGAAAAATCAGATTGATAGCATACTCTCTGATATTATTTGGGATAACTGCGGTGCTGCTCATCAATATCCAATATGGATTTCAGGAATCATTCACATCGATAAGTGACTCGTTCGCAAAAGACAAATATCATGCAGAATATGACATAAATGATTTCATACCTTTCCAATCTCCGATCTTGAGAAAGGCTACAGAAATAATGCTCAATATCCCTGTGCCTCTTCCATACAGATATGTACGCAGCCTTGGGCTGGCAGTGCACCAGTCGCAGCTTCCGCATCACGGCTTTCTTGCAGGGAAATACCAAGACTACGGGTTTTGGTATTATTACATATTCAATCTTTCGGTAAAAAGCCCGCTTCCTCTCATTTTATTATTTGGGATAGCATTGTATTTCAACTTCAAGAATAATAACAACAAGAACAGGCTGCTCTGGATACTGCTGGCGACAATCATCTTGGCCATATTCCAGATGTCTTTCACCAATGAACAAGTGGGAATAAGGCATATAACCCATGTGATCCCTCTGATGATAATCTTCATCTCGCCTCTGTTCGCACCTCAGTTCTTCAGAAAGAACAAAAAGACGGCATTGATCTGCTGCATACTGCTGGTATGGTATATAATGACTGCCATAGCCATCTTCCCCCATCATGAATCATTCTTCAATATAATGGCAGGCGGGCCGTCTAACGGCTACAATCTTATATCTGATTCAAGCATAGACTGGGGCCAGAATTATTTTTTCCTAAAGGATTACCTAGAAGAAAACAAAATCAAGAATATCAGCATAGCATATTTTGCCCCTACAAATATCGAGGATTACGGCATAACCAATTTCATACTGCTGAAATCTGTAGTGCCTCATTTCATGCAGTCTGATCTTCCCTGTAATCCTGTGCATGGAAAGATCGCTATCTCTGTAGACACCTATCGTAATCTGAGGGTAAACGGCACGCGCTGCTACAGCTGGCTCGATAATTACGTTCCTAGCGACCTGGTAGCATATTCGATACTCATCTATGACATATAATCTTAGGCCAGAAAGATAGGGTTGAGCGCATGATCTAGCATTCTTGATCATGCATCCTTTTTCTTCTCTGCTTCCTAAATCTCCTGTACTCTTCTGATAAAAAGTATGCCAAAGCGTAGCTGAATATCTGAAACAGGAACTGGAATAGAGTTGACAGCTTTACCGCTGTCTTTCCTTTAGTCCTTCTGTAAAACACTGCAGGCATCTCTATGAGCTTAGCTCCGAGAAGGCGGGACTTGACCAATATCTCCATATTGATCATCCAGTCTTTCTTCTCCAAACGCATAGCTGAAAAAAGGCCTTGGCCCATAAACACAGGATACCCATTGATATCCTTTGTCCTTATCCTGAATATCAGCCTGCACAGCCCATTGAATATCTTCGAGAAGATCGCCCTGTGCATACCATCAAACCTTCTTGTCCTTATGGTCTTCACAACCGCAAAACTATCTTTATCGAAAGCCCTATAAAGCCGGACCATATCCTCCGGATTGATCTGATCATCTGCGCAAGTAAAACCTATGACATCAGCAGAACAATCAACAAGCCCTCTTATGATGCCCCCTCCAAAACCCTGATTATTCTTCAAGGAGATGATCTTTAGCCCCCCATACTTCTTCTTGAGCTCAAGCAGATTGCTTAAAGTACTGTCAACAGACCCGTTATCGACAGCAACAATCTCAAGCAATACATCTTTCTTCCGGAACGCATCGAACATGCCTGGAATAGTATGCATGACATTAGATTCCTCGTTATAGTGAGGGATCGTGATCGAGATATCGTATTTCTTTGATTTCATCTTGCTACTTCTGTAAATTGCGCTCATATTGATGAGTAAACAATAAAATCAAGTATTCTAAACTTAATATAAACTCTTCGGTTGCCCAGACCGCAATCTCTGCATGGCAAGCCTAATCAATCTGATACCCCTGATTATGCTCCCAGATCTCCATGCCGTCAACACTATATACTCTCCTGAAAGCATCCTCATTCCTGAACAAAAACAGCAATCCTTCCTGATCATATTTCCACACAAGGCCTTCCTTCATAGCAGGATCGATGAAGATGTATCTCACATCATACTGGTTCATGAGGCGCGATGTCTCTGCAAGAGACCTTGAGTTGAGCATAACATCCGTATCATTGGCTACACTCCTATAGTCCGGCAGGAACATGTCCTGCGCATCAAAAACTATATCATGCCCTGAAAAATGTCCCACCCAGTTGTAATAAGGATATGTAAGCACATCTCCTTCAGGGAGGCCTGACAAGAACTCTAAAGCAGAAAGATGCGCAGAATCCGGCTGCGAGAAAACAAGTCCGCTGCCGAAAACAGCAAGAGAAGACAAGAGCCCAAGTATTATTATCACCAACGTAGCATTGCGCAGATATACCAGATGCCATTTTCGTTTGGCTATATGAATAAACCCTACTGCGCCAAATGCGCAGAACAACACATTTGCAAATATCCGAGATTCAGGGATGAAGACTGAGGCCAAGAACAGAATTCCGGCAAGCAGCAATACAGGATACAGCTTTTTCTTATCGCTCCAGAGATGATAGAATCCAACTCCCAGGAGGATGATCGAGAATACAGAGAATCCGATGCCCGACCCAAGATCGGTGAATATGTTTATCCTATGGAGAAGACTTTCATAGAGAACGACGCTTGGCGCAAGCCCTTTTGAGATGAGAACTGCAAGAAATGCGCACAAAGAGACTATAGGAGCAAGAAGGATATTCTTGCTGCGCTTAAGATAAGCCAAAAGAGAGGCGGCTGAAATGATATACAACAATCCAAATACAGGATCAATGAAAGGTATCACTATTGAGACCAGCACTGCGAGGACAACCCTTTTCCCTTTTATCAAAAGCAGCAGAGCAGCCAGCACTGAAACCATCGCCAAAGAGAAGACAGACGTATCAAGGAAAGAATACAGGAACAGAGGAGACAGTATGAAGAAAAGGCTTGTCAAAAGCCCTACCTTAGAATTGATCCTAAGCTCCTTAGTTATCCTGAATATGAGAAGGATCGTTATGATAGCAAGAGCTATCGAGAACAACAAGACCAGCTGGACAGGCAGCATGCTAATGAGCCTGCTGTACAATCCTCCGAAGCCGCGCACCTTGTCATTGAATCCTGAATAAAAAGCGCCCGGAAGAAGCGAGGACCCTTTAAGAATCCTGACAGAGAGATGTATAAAAAGGACAAAAATCCCAATAACTAATGCGATAACCTTGTCCTTATTCATCTTC
>CAZGIN010000008.1:0-20284 GCA_964526585.1 uncultured Methanosarcinales archaeon | reverse complement strand
ATATCTGATGGAGCCGCAGCATGACCTCAAATTTGAATATGACGTAGATGTGAACGGAAGCAAAGCAGTTTTTGAAGCAGCTGATTCTATCAAATCTGTAAAGCAGTTTATACATTTCAGCTCAGCAAGCATCTACGGAGGATGGCCAAACAACCCCTTATGGATTCCAGAGGAATATCCTTTGAGACCGAGAGACTGGAAGTATGCAAAGAACAAAAAGACAGTTGAAGCTTATTATGACAGATATGAGAAGCGGAAAGGCCTCAAACTGATAACTTTCAGGATGTGCACAGCAGTAGGGCCGACATATTACAAAAAAGGCGGAGTAGTGAAAACCCTTGCGACATCTCCATTCGGGATCCTGCTGGACGGGAAAGATGCAGCAATCCAGTTCGTACATGAAGACGATGTCAAAAACATCGTTGACCTTGTCTTAAAAGACAAGAAAGCTGAAGGAGTGTTTAACCTTGCTCCTGACTCGTATGCAACAACTAAGGAGTTAACTGCAAGCGATAAGATGATCAGAATACCAAAAAAACTGTTTAAGCTAATCATTTCTATCCTTTGGAACCTCCGGATCATAAAGGTGAGTCCTACCTCAGTCAACCTAGTAGCTCATGGGATCGTGATATCTCCCAAAAAGCTGATGGAGAGGTACAAGTACAAGTTTAGGTATACTACCCCATCAGCATTTTATGATGCGGTCGAGAAAAGAAAGAGGTATGGAAGGCTATGAAATTCTCCAACGCCTGGCATCCTGCAAAAAAATATTCTGAATGGTGGTACTTTACTCTCTTTTGCGAAAACAGATATATGATCTCAGGAGTTTTCGGGATAAGAAACAAAAAACCCCATGTATGGCTGTCGATAAACCACAAAAAGAAAAAACCAAGGTATCTTTACAAGAGATATTCCCCTCATGAATTCCAGGCTTCTAAAGAGATATGCAAAGTAAGAATCAAGGATAATAATCTGGTAGGAGATGGCAAGAATCTCTTTATCTGCATGCGCGAAGGAAATGTTGAATTGGATGTGAATCTGGAAAAGGCAGTTGAATGGAAGGATAATGCCTTGGACCTGAATATGGGCAGTGAGCAAGTTAAATGGATCGTCCCATGCCTAAGAGGAAGAGTTGTCGGGAGACTTAAGATAGGCAGCAGAGAATATGAATTAGATGGAGAAGGATTTCATGACCATGTATGGCATAATATCGGAGTCTTCAATGGAGCCAAAAACCTTAGGGAATGGTTTTGGGGATTAAGCTACGGCAAAAATATGACCAGCTTATGGGTGCTAGTAAAGATGAAGAATGGAGTGTTTAAACATCTCTGCATAAATGAAGACGGCAGGACGATCTCCACAAACAAAGAGCTTGATCCCAAAAAAGTATTATTCATGAAAAAAGGGCATCCCCCTGAGAAGATACATATAGGATATGAAGATATCTTCATCAAGAATAAATTTGATTATTTTCAGCATATACCTTGTCTAGGACAAAACACGCTTGCAAGAACAATCGAAAATGCCTTAAAAATCTCTAAAGTCCATGCTATGGGCAAGTTTGAAGATAGGGGAAACGGCAAAGCAATGGCAGAAATCCTCAAGTTTTGATGGTAAAGTTTATAAATCAGGAACGTGAGAGATAATCCTGCAGACAGTATTATGATTTTTTACTGAGAATAACAAAAAAACATACAAAAGAGGCTGGTACGGATGGGAAAAGTAATCGGAATCATCGCCCTGAAAGGAGGCGTAGGAAAGACTTCTACAGTAGCATCACTCGGAGGAGCCCTGGCAAAGCAGTTTGACAAGAAAGTGCTTGTAGTGGATGCAAACTTCTCAGCACCAAACTTAGGATTACATCTGGGATATGTAAAGCCAGAAAAAACAATACATGACGTGCTGAAAGGAAAGATAAGCATGAAGGATGCAATATACAGCACAGACCATGGATTTCATATAGTAGCAGGATCACTGCTTGAATCAGGAGTAAACCCATTAAAGCTAAAAGACAAGATAAATGAAGTAAAAGATGACTATGACATGGTACTGATTGATTCATCACCGGCGCTGAACAATGAGATAGCATCAGTGATGAGGGCATCGGATGAACTATATGTCGTAACAACACCTGATTATCCAACACTGAGCTGCACTATGAGAGCGATCAAACTAGCAAAAGAGAGAAATACACCAATACACGGCTTGATATTGAATAAAGTAAGGAACAAAAACTTTGAATTGACACTAGACGAGATAGAGGAGACAGCAGGCTGCTCAATAGTAGCTGTAGTTCCTGATGAACACTACATGCTGCATGCACTGTCAGAGACAACACCAAGCACGATATTCAACGAAAAAGTAGATTCAACAGTTGAATACAAGAAATTAGCTGCTGCACTGATAGGAGATACATTCAAAGACGAAAGGTTCAAGAGCAAGATAAGAGGAATCTTCCAGAAAACACCTCTTAAGCAGGATATCAACAGAGACCTATTGAGACAGAGATAGGTTTTTATATTCTTATCTTCTTTAGATAAATATGACAGCAAAACCAGGAGACAGGATAAAAGTAATATGCAAGGATGCAGAATATGAAGGCATCCTTATGCCAAGGCCTGAGATCCTTGAGAAAGGCATAACAGTAGTAAAGCTTGATACAGGCTATAATGTAGGAATCGAAGACAAGAAGATAGAGAAGACAGAAGTCCTATCAAAACATAAATCTGCTAAACCTGAGAAAAAAGAGATGCCTCACAAAAAAGGCCTGAAGACGATCACTATATTAAGCCTAGGAGGGACAATAGCAAGCAGAGTTGATTACACAACAGGGGGAGTAATAGCAGATTATGACGCCCATGACTATGTCCAGATGATGCCAGAGCTTGCGAAGACAGCAAACATCAAAGCAGAAAGGATACTGCAAGTCATGAGCGAAGATCTAGATCCAAAAAATTACGTGCAGATAGCAAAAGAGATAATAAAACATGAATCAGACGGATTTGTGGTAACACAAGGGACAGATACATTACATTATTCGGCAGCAGCGCTTTCGTTCTTGTTAAATAAATTCGGAAAACCAGTAGTGTTCACTGCAGCGCAAAGATCGATAGATCGCGGAAGCTCAGATGCGTTCATGAACTTAATGTGTGCAGTGAAAGCAGCAACTGAAATGAAGAAAGGAGTATATGTGTGCATGCACGCAACTTCAAGCGATGACTATTGTCTGCTCATAAACGGAACAAAAGCAAGGAAGATGCATACCTCAAGGAGGGATGCTTTCAGGCCGATCAACGGAGGAGTTGCTGCAAAAGCATATCCAGACAAGATCGAGATCATCGGGGAGATGTCTGGAAAGGGAGATGCTAAACCTGAAATAGATGGGGGAATGGCAGAAGCAGGCCTGATAAAAACATATCCGGGCATGGATGCCGACATCATAGACTTCTATGTTAAGAAAGGCGTGAAAGGGATCGTGATAGAAGCAACAGGATTGGGAAATATACCACAAAAATTAGTTCCAAAGCTGGAAAAAGTCAATATCCCTATAGTGATAAGCTCACAGACAATATATGGAAGAGTCCATCCTTTGGTATATGCAAACCTGAGGGAACTTTCAGTAAAGCTTGGATGCATATTTGCAGAAGATATGACACCTGAAACAGCTTATGTGAAGCTTATGTGGGCATTGAGCAAGGCAAAAGGCCATGATGCTGTAAAAGAACTGATGCTCACAAATATAGCAGGAGAAATATCTGAAAGGACAGGCATGGGATTTCTTGAGTGAAATATTGAACGGTTGCCATCATTTGGTAAAAACTAAATAGTCTAAATAGATACTAAATAGTATTTTTGCAGCTAATCAGAAATTATTTAAAGGGATCGCGACTCTCCCGTCTTATACGAGAGATAAAAAGAGACGATAAAAGATCTCTGGTGGGGAAATTTGAAAGAAAAAATACAAGCAATACTAGAAGCAGAAGCAGAAGCTCAGAAAATCGAACAGAAAGGCGACAAAGAAAGAGAAGAGCTCATTCTAAAAGCAAGAAGAGAAGCAGTGCAGAAGGCAGAGAAAGCGCAGAAAGATATAGAGAAGAAAAGGGAACAGGCTGTGCAGAAAGCAAAAACAGAGCTTGAAGCCCAAAAAGCAGAGATAATGAGCGAAAGCAGCAAAGAAATCAAAAACCTAGACAAAAAGGCCGCAAAGAACATCGACAAAGCAGCAAGCTTCGTACTAAAAGAATTTACGGCAGCATTCAAATGAGCAAGCCAGAAAGCATGAGCAAGATCACTGTATTAGGCCCGCAAAGCTATAAGAAAAGGGCCATCGAGACACTCTATGAGTTAGGTGTACTGCACCTAGTGGACCATGAGAAAGACGAAAACTTTGACATAGGAAAACCTCTGGATTATTCTGAAAGGCTTTCTGAAATCCTAGTCAGCCTAAGATCGCTGATATCACAGCTTGAGCTGGAGAACGAGAAGCCAAAAAAGGCCAAGGTTGAGGCTATCGAAAGGATAGAAAAGCAGACAAAAGAGCTTGTAGAACAAACAGCAGAGATCAATACAAGAAGAAGGGAGACAAGCACAAAGATAAACAAGCTGAAGCAAGAGCTAAGCCTTGTTGAATCAATATCAAAGCTTAATCTGGATGTGGACGCTTTACGAAAATCAAGATACTTAAAATTCTCGATAGGATACTTTCCAGGGGCTGAGGATAGTGAAGCGTTGAAGCAGATCCTTTCAAAGATAACCGATAATTATGAGCTAAACTGCCATGACGAGAACAAGACATGGATAGGATTGGTATCAAAAGAAGACCAGATATTGAAGCTAGCAGATGCACTAAGAGCAAAAGGATACTCAGAAGTTGATGTCGATGCACTAGGAGAAAAGATGCCAAAGGCATCAGACTTGAAGAAAAAGATCAAAGAGCTTATTGATACTGAGGAGAAAGACAAGGCAAAGATCGAGCATATTGTGTCCAAGAACAAAGAATTCATACTGAACACAGAAGCAAGCCTGACAGAAGAGCTGGAAAAGGCGCAAGCACCATTAAGGTTTGGAGAGACCAGATCAGCATTCATGGTGCACGGATGGATACCCACAAAAGAAAAGCAGAAATTCATGGATGCTATCAATAAAGTTACAAACAACAAAGTAGATATCGAGATAACAGAAGCAACAAAGAAAGACAAGAACATACCGATAAAGATGCACAACTCAAAGATCATGAAGCCATTCGAGTTTTTCCTAAGATTATATTCACTGCCAAAATACGGGGAGATCGACCCCACAATATGGCTGTTCATAACATTCCCATTATTCTTCGGAATGATGCTTGGAGACGTAATATATGGACTGATAGTATTCCTTATATGCTGGTATCTAGTGAAAAAAGCGCCGTCAATGAAAGATCTGGCAAAGATCGTCATGTGGGCAGCAGTAGTAAGCATGATATTTGGGGGCATATACGGAGAATATCTTGGATTTGAATATGTATCAGAGCAGACAGGAGAAAAGCTCTGCAGCATAGGAATATGCCTAGAGAAGACACAACTGCATGAAGGAGGGCATTCTGAAGCAGAAACAGAACATGCTGCTGAAGAGGTAGAAGAGACAACACCAGAAACGACAGGAGAAGCATCATTTGCGGCGCCGATAGGGATAGATATCCTAAATATAGGGGCAGCTACTCCACTGCAGCAGATGACAGAACAAGATCCGATAGTGATGAAGACAACAAAAACACCACTAGAAGAAGAGACAGCTGCAGAAGAAACAACTGATGACGGTGCAGATGCCGCAGAAGCAGATACAGCAGCAGATAATACAGAGACTGAAGCAGGAACAACAACTGATCCAAAAGAGATGTTCAATACATTTATGAATGAAGGCATAGAAGAAGAGGAAGAAATTGTTGATGAAGGAACAGCTGAGACTACTGCAGAAGATTTAGAAGGAGAGGAGCATGCAGCAGAAGAACATGAAGAAGAAGCAGAGACAGTATACACATTCCCAAGGCTGATACAAAGGACGCATGACAAGATCAACTTCTTCGGGATGGAACTGTTATCAGTATTGGTGATAGGGCTTATATGCGGATTCATACACATCAACGCATCGCTATTAGTAGGGTTCGCAAACGCATGGGCAGCACACGGCTTCATGGAAGCATTCTTCGAGAAGATATCATGGATGATATTCGAAGCAGGAATAATACTGCTTGTGCTTAAAGCCATACCAGGAATGGCAGCAGCGATCATAATACTTATAGCATTAGTACTGATATACAAAGGAGAAGGAGTACAAGGGCTTATAGAGCTGCCGGCGATATTCTCAAACATGGCATCATACATGAGGATCGGAGCAGTAGGACTAGCATCAGTAGGACTTGCAGTAGTAGTAAATGAGAAACTAGCGATCCCATACATACACCAAGGAGGAATCATGCTATTCGTCGGAATATTCGTGATGATAGCAGGACATATAATCAACATCGCCCTAGGAATCATAGGGCCATTCTTACACTCAATCAGGCTCCACTATGTAGAGTTTTTTTCAAGATTCTACAAAGGAGGCGGGCTTGAATACGAGCCGTTCGGCTCAAAAGATGAGGATAATAGATAAATTGGAGGTAGAAGAAAAATGGTATTATTCGAAAACGCAGGAATGGTTGCCATCAGCGCTGCAGTAGCACTCGCAGGAAGCGCAATCGCAGCCGCATGGGCAGAGAGCTCAATAGGAGTAGCAGCAGTAGGAGCTATGGCAGAAAAGGAAAGCCTATTCGGAAAAGGACTTATCCTGACAGTCATTCCAGAGACAATAGTCATCTTCGGACTTGTAGTAGCGATACTGATAATAGGACTAGCCTAAATAAATGATGCACCATGGGAATAGAACAGCTCAAGGCAGAAATACTTGAGGGTGCGCGGAAACGCAACGAAGAGAAGCTTCAGGAAGCAAAGAAAGAAGCGGACAAGATCATGAAAGAAGCAGATGAAGCTGCAAAAAAAGCAGCCAAAGATGCTGACGCTGAAACACAAAAGATGATCGAAGCCATGAGATCAAGAGAAACAAGCGCGGCGCACTTCGACGCCCGCAAGGCACTCTTCGAAAAGAAACAGGAAATAGTCCAAAAAGTATTCGACAAAGTAGAAGAACAGCTAGAAGGGATGAAAGATGCTGAAAGAGCAGACATAGTCAAGAAACTGCTTGAGAACGCAAAAAAGCAGGCAGACATACACTACGTCAAAGGAAACAAGAAAGACAAAGCCACAATAGAGAAAGGATATGCCTTCGAAGAAGCAAAAATGCTAGGAGGAGTAGTGGGAGAGACAAAAGAGAGAAACATCAGCATCGACCTGAGCTATGAGCAGCTTCTGCAGGAGATAAGATCCCAGAAGATGCAGGAAATCGCAAAACAACTATTTTGAACTGATACAGGATGGCAAAGATAAAAATAGGGTTTTACCCCTACACCTACGCTAGAGTAAGCGCAATGAAAGGATCCCTCATACCTAGAGGGGAATATGCAAAACTCCTAAAGATGGGACTCAACGAGATAACAAAATATCTCGAAGAAAAACAGTACAAGAAAGAGATAGACGAGATGGCCACATCATACAAAGGAGTTGAGCTTATAGAGGCAGCGCTGCGCAAAAACCTAGAAAGGACTCTCAACAAGCTTAGAAGGATCAGCAACGAAGGGATGAAGCATCTCCTAGATGTATACCTAAGAAAATGGGATGTGCACAACTTAAAAACGATAATAAGAGGGATACACAGCAAGATCCCAAAACAAGAGACAGAAAGACTGTTTGTTGTAGCAGGAGCGCACAACGAAGAATACTACAAGAAACTGCTTGAAAAAGAGACAGTAGAAGACGTGATCGATATCTTAAAGGATAATGAGCTGAAAAAGGCATACGCAGAATCAAAGATATTTGGAGTAGAGAACTATCTTGACTCAAAATACTATGAAGAAGTTCTTGATGTTGCTTCAAAACTTAAAAACCAAGGAAAAGAGTTCGCACAATTCCTCAAGAAGGAGATAGACGTGCTGAACATAATGACAATCATAAGGATGAAGAAACTGGGAGTGAAGCCCGCAGAGATAAAGAAAAATTTGTTTACGAAAAATACAACAGTAAAAGAAGAAGTTCTTGACAAATTACTGGCAAAAGAGACCCCAGAAGAGATAATCAAGACCATGATAAAATCAAGGATACTTGTGAAGAAGCTGCCAGAAGCAGACTATATGACAATAGAACTGGAGCTGCGAAGGAGATTGTACGAAGAAGCTATGCTTCTGCTACACCAGCATCCTCTTACTGTGGATGTGATGCTCGGATACATGTTTACTAAGGAGACAGAAGTGAGAAACCTCCAGATACTGATCAAAGGAAAACAACTAGGACTAGAAGAAGACCTCATACAAAGAGGGCTAGTCATGGGAGGAACAAATGCTTAACATCGGAATAATAGGCGGACCAGAATTCATACTCGGATTTCAACTAGCAGGAATAAAACAGACATACAAAGTAGAAGACAAGCCTCAAGAGACAATGCAGGAGGCGTTAGCGAACAAAGAGATTGGAATCCTGATAGTAGATGATGCTATAATGCACAAGCTGGACGAAAGGACAAGAGATGACATAACTGCATCAGTGCAGCCAGTGTGCATCCAGCTAAGCACAGAAGCTGGAGCTCAAGATTCACTGCGAAAGATGATTCGCAAAAGCATCGGAATAGATTTATGGAAAGAGTGAGGGTAAAGAAAAATGGCAAAAGACAAAGGAGTACTCTATAGGATCGCAGGCCCAGTTGTAGTAGCAAAAGGCCTAAGCGCAAAAATGTTTGACTTAGTAAGGGTCGGAGACGAAAAACTGCTGGGAGAAGTCATCCAACTAGATGGAGAGAAGACGATCATACAGGTTTATGAGGATACGTCTGGATTAAAACCAGGAGAACCAGTCATAGATACAGAACAAGCACTATCTGTAGAACTAGGGCCTGGACTATTGACATCCATCTACGACGGCATCCAGAGGCCATTACCAGTACTGCAGGAACAGATGGGCAGCTTCATCCAGAGAGGAGTTGATGCACCAGGCCTTGACAGGAAGAAAAAATGGGACTTCAAAGCAACAGCCAAGAAAGGAGAAGAAGTAAAAGCAGGACAAGTAATAGGAGAAGTCCAGGAAACAGAAACGATCACACACAAGATACTGGTTCCGCCAAAAATATCTGGAAAGATCAAAGACATCAAATCAGGAAAGTACACAGTAGAGGAAGTGATCGGAACACTAGAAGACGGAACAGAGCTAAAGCTTATGCAGAGATGGCCAGTAAGAGTGCCAAGGCCAAACGAAAAGAAACTGGCGCCAAGCATACCACTGACAACAGGACAAAGAGTATTTGACGTTTTCTTCCCTCTGGCAAAAGGAGGAGCAGCAGCGATTCCAGGGCCATTCGGAGCAGGAAAGACTGTTAGCCAGCAGCAATTGGCTAAATGGTGCGACGCACAAATCATAGTCTACATAGGATGCGGAGAAAGAGGAAACGAGATGACAGAAGTACTGACAGAATTTCCGCACCTGATCGATCCAAAGACAGGAAAAGCGCTGATGAACAGAACAGTACTTATCGCTAATACAAGTAATATGCCAGTCGCTGCGCGTGAAGCTTCAATCTATACAGGAGTTACAATAGCTGAGTACTTCAGAGACCAAGGATATTCAGTAGCCCTGATGGCTGACTCAACATCAAGATGGGCAGAAGCGATGAGGGAAATCAGTTCTCGTCTGGAAGAAATGCCAGGAGAAGAAGGATACCCAGCTTATCTGGCTACTCGTCTTGCTGAGTTCTACGAAAGAGCAGGAAGAGTAAAACCATTGGGCGGCTCAGTAGAAGAAGGAAGCGTATCAATAATCGGAGCTGTAAGCCCTCCAGGAGGAGACTTCTCAGAACCAGTTACGCAGAATACCTTGCGTGTGACTAAGACGTTTTGGGCTCTTGATGCTAAACTAGCTCAAAGAAGACACTTTCCTTCAATTAATTGGTTGAACAGTTATAGTTTGTATCAGGACATCTTAGAGCCATGGTTCGCAACAAAAGTAAAACCAGACTGGAGACATATGGTAGACAAGATGATGGTCATACTGCAAGAAGAAGATAAATTGATGGAGCTGGTACAGCTAGTCGGATCAGATGCACTCCCAGAAGTGCAGCAAGTAACTTTAGAAGTAGCAAGGATGATAAGAGAGTTTATACTGCAGCAGAACGCATTCAACGAAGTAGATACATACTGCACACTAGAAAAAAGCTACCTGCTCATGAAGACGATCTTACTGTACAATGACCTTGCACATGCAGCACTGAAAGCAGGAGCAAGAGCAAAAGACATAGTTGCACTTCAATCCAAAAACCAGATCGGAGCAGCTAAATTCGAGAAAGACCACGAGAAATTCCTCGCAAAGATACAGAAAGACATCGAAGAGGAATTCAGCAAGCTTAAGTGAGGGGATTTACGATGAAACAACAAAAAATAAAATCTTTTGAGCTTCAAATTTCACCGGGGGTGAAATTATGAAGGAATATAAGACAATCAAAAGGGTCGCAGGCCCATTAATCTTTGTAGAAAAGACAGAACCGATAGGCTATGCTGACCTAGTACAGATAAGGCTGCCATCAGGACAGATAAAACAAGGACAAGTACTTGATACATCTGATGAGATGGTAGTCGTCCAGGTGTTCGAAGGAACATCAGGAATCGACAAAGCAACAGGAGTAAGATTCTTAGGAGAGAACATCAAACTAAGCGTCAGCAAAGACATCCTGGGAAGGATCCTATCAGGATCAGGAAAACCAATCGACGGCGGACCAGCAATCATACCTGAAAAGAAACTGGACATAACAGGAGCAGCAATCAATCCTTATTCAAGACAAAGCCCTGCAGATTACTTCCAGACAGGAATCTCAACAATAGATGCAACAAACACACTAGTCAGGGGACAAAAACTGCCTGTGTTTTCAGGATCAGGACTGCCTCATAACGAGATAGCCCTCCAGATAGCTAGACAGGCAAAGGTTCTCGGCCAAAAAGAAGAATTCGTAGTCGTGTTTGCAGCGATGGGCATAACAAACGAAGAAGCACAATACTTCATGAAAGATTTCGAAGAGACAGGAGCACTGCAGAGATCAGTAGTTTTCCTAAACTTAGCTGACGACCCAGCAGTTGAAAGACTTGTTACACCAAGGATGGCATTGACCGCTGCTGAGTATTTGGCTTACGAACACGACATGCACGTTCTGGTTATCTTAACAGACCTGACAAACTACTGTGAATCTCTTAGAGAGATAGGAGCTGCGCGTGAGGAAGTTCCTGGCCGTAGGGGGTATCCAGGATACATGTATACAGACCTGGCGATGATCTACGAAAGAGCAGGGATGATCAAAGGAAGGAAAGGAAGCATAACACAGATTCCTATATTGACAATGATCGGTGATGACATAACACACCCAATCCCTGACTTAACAGGATACATTACAGAAGGACAGATAGTATTGTCAAGGGAACTGCACAGAAAGGGAATATACCCTCCAGTAGACATCCTGCCATCACTATCAAGGCTGATGAACTCAGGAATAGGCCCTGGAAAGACTCGCGAGGATCATAAGCAAGTATCAGACCAGTGCTACGCAAACTACGCAGAAGGAAGAGATCTTAGAGGACTGGTAGCTATCGTCGGTGAAGAAGCTTTATCTGACAGGGATAAAAGACTGCTAAAGTTCGCAGACCTGTTTGAAGACAGGTTCGTAAGGCAAGGAAAGAAAGAGAACAGAGAGATAGACAAGGATACGCTAAGGATCGCATGGGAACTGCTAGGAACTATCCCAGAAGGAGAACTAGGAAGGATCAGCCCAGACCTGAAGAAGAAATACTACAAACCAACAAAACTGGGAACAGCACAAGAATAAGGTGAATAAAGATGGAAGTAAAAAAATTAGTCACAATTCCAGAACTGATCGAAGAAATAACAAAAAGAGCCGAAAAAGAAGGGCATGCAAAAGAAAAAGTAAAACCAGCAATGGCAGTATGCAGAGACGACAGCGTAAAACAAATTGAAATAGAACTGCAAAAATCAGAATACCTGGAAGCTTTCAACATGAACACACTCTCAGGACTTCCAGTATTTGGAAATACAGGAGCAGTTGCATTCTACCATCACATACCAGACCATGGCATGGGATTGATAATATATGCACCCCATATAGGAAAGACCGAAACAGGCGAATTAGGATACTTAAACAGAAAAGGAATCGAAAAACCAGGAAAATCATGCGGCGCAAACCATGCAATAATCGGAAAATGGCAGGCAGGAGACTTCGGCCCATATGAGGGAGACCCAGAACTAAGCCAGGTATCAGCAGCACTGGCTGACGTAAGAGAAGAAATACTTAAAGCAGAAAATCCGCTAGTAGCATTGACAGAAGCAGAGTATACCAAAGGGCTCGAAATGATAAAAGAGATGGTAGAAAGGGTACAAAAGAGTGAAGCACACCAATACCCAGTACTGATCGTAGCAGGAATACACATAGACCAAATAGTAGACAGGAAAGACGCAAACCAGTTCGACCTAAGAGAAATAGGAATATTTGAAAAAGGGGAATATAGAGTACTTTAAGAGAGATTGAAAGATGGCAATGAACATAAAACCCACCAGAAGCGAACTGATGAAGCTAAAGACAAAGATAAAGCTAGCTAAAAGTGGGCATAGTTTGTTGAAGAAGAAGAGAGACGGCCTGATACTAGAGTTCTTCGAGATCCTGAAGAAAGCAAAAACTATCAGACAGGAGCTTGTTGAAGAGTACAAGATCGCGTTGAAGAACATCAACATTGCGCGTACATTTGAAGGAGACCTTAAGCTGAAATCTCTTGCAATGGCGATCAAGGATACTCCAGAAGTAGAGCTGAAGAAGAAGAATATCATGGGAGTAGTCGTTCCCAGAATATCAGGAAGCTCTGTACAGAAAGAAGCGATGCAAAGAGGATTTGGAGTATACGCAGCATCAGCAGTACTGGATGAAGCAATAGACAGCTATGAGAAAGTAGTTGAGAAGATAATAGTCGCAGCAGAAGTAGAAACTTCCCTTAAGAAATTGCTGATGGAGATAGAGAAGACAAAAAGAAGGGTAAACGCGCTTGAGTTTGCAGTAATCCCTCAGATGAATGAGATCAAGAAATTCATCACCTTACGCCTTGAAGAGATGGAAAGAGAAAACACCTTCAGGATGAAAAGGATGAAGAAATAATAAGATCTTAATCCCATAATGATGAAACAAGACAAGAAATTCTGGATGATGTTCGGTGCAGTAAAACTGATAACAACCATACTTGTCTTTGGGTTTATCGTGTATCTGATATTCTGGCTGAAAGCAAGAACAGGATAATTCTCGACGAGAAAACGGAAGATTTCCGTAATCTTGCATTGTGAACCGGAAATAATAACAGTCCTGAAGGGGTAACGCATTATAAGAATCCTTTACTTCTAAAGTGAATGAAGCCAGCAAAAGAACTGATAATGTTCCAAGGGAACAAGATAAGAAGAGTAAAGCACAACAAAGAGTGGCATTTCTCAGTGATCGATATCATATCCATCCTGACAGAAAGCCCCACACCAAGGAGATATTGGTCAGACCTGAAAGCAAACCTGAAGAAAGAAGGATTTGAGATGTACGGAAATATCGTACAGCTGAAACTACAATCCTCTGACAGGAAGAGATATAGCACAGACTGCATCAACACTCAAAATGCATTCAGGCTGATACAATCAATCCCATCCAAAAAAGTAGAGCCTTTCAAGAGATGGCTTGCACAGATTGGGCAGGACAGGATCAAAGAAGCTGAAAACCCAGCGCTGATGTACGAAAGGATGAAGGATATGTATCGTATAAGAGGATATCCAGAAGAATGGATAGACAAGCGCATAAGAAGCATACAAGTAAGGCAGGAGCTTACAGATGAGTGGCACAAAAGAGGAGTAGAAGACCAAAAATATGGAATACTTACAAATGAGATAATGAAAGCAGCATTTGGGCTGACAACAAAAGAATACAAGGAACATAAAGGATTAGGAGGGCAAAGCTTGAGAGATCATATGGATACAATGGAATTAGTATTAACAATGCTTGGAGAAGCGACAACAACCAGATTAACACAAGGAAGGAACTCAAATAAGTTTTTTGAGCTTAGGAAGGATGCAAAAGACGGAGGAGAGATAACAGGAAAAGCAAGGACAAACATAGAGAAGAAAATCGGGCAAGGAGTCGTGTCAAAGCATAATTATCTAGGACGAAAAGAGAGAAAAGAGCTGGCTGAGATAAGGGCGATAAAATAATGGCAGTGCAGAAAGTCTTCTATTGCAGCCAGCTCGACTTGGATGATTATATTGATCACTGCCATCGCCCGACGGGCACCATTGGCAGATTAGATATTAAAACTTGAAAAGTCTCACCCTTAAGCGATAAAAATCAAAGATTTTTATGCTCATAGAAATCTCCGATTTCTATTGAGGCTGCAAACAGACTTTTTCTACACTGCCGGTAAGACAACACATATAAAGAAAAAGCCATTTTCATCAAGTATGATAAAGCACATACTGATGGACTGGGACGGGACGATAATAGACTCAGAACCATTATGGCTTGAAGCCCATAAGACAGTATATACAAAATACGGAGTGAAGTTTGAGATAGAAGAGTGGGCAAAGAGATTCTTCTCAAAAACCGCCCAAACAGGGACACAAAGCATGATAGATGATTACAACATAGATGCAACAAAAGAAGAACTGATAAGCCAAAAGCTGGAGCACGTAAGAAATAACCTGCATACAATGGGATTGCGCAAGGGAGTGCTTGACTTTGCCTCTAAGCATATGCATCTGCATCCTATACCCATCGTGACAGCAGCACCAAGAGACGTAGTAGAAAATATGATCAAGATGCTTGGGATCGAAGATGAGTTCAGGCTGCTTGTGGCAGAGAAAGAAGCTGCTCGCGACAAGCCATATCCTGAACCATATATGTATGCAGCAAAATTGTTGGGAGTTAAGCCAGAAGAATGCCTAGTGATAGAAGACAGCCATATGGGAGTAAGCTCTGCGAAATCTGCAGGCATGAAAGTCATAGCCCTTCCCGGAAGGTTCACAGACAAAAGCTTATTAAAGGAAGCAGATATGATATTAGAAGGATATGAAGAAATAACAGAAGAAAAACTAAAAGAGCTAGGCTATGATAACAAACAACATCAATCCGATATTGCTGCAGATAGGATCCCTCCAGATTAGATGGTACGGCATAATATACGCATTAGGATTTGTAATAACCTATTTCTGGCTCTTGTGGCTACGTAAGAAGGGGAAGCTAAACATATCTGAAAAAGACCTTGGAGACCTCTTATTCTGGCTAATAATAGGAGTAGTAGCAGGAGCAAGGATATTTGAAGTACTGTTCTGGGAGCCGAGCTATTATCTTTCAAACCCACTAAGGATATTATACTTATGGCAGGGAGGACTAAGCTTTCATGGAGGACTAGCAGGAGCTGTGCTTGTTGTGTTTATCTGGTGCAAGATGACGAAAAAGATTACATTTTTGGAATTAGGGGATGCACTGATAATACCTGCATTCATAGCAACAGGACTTGGAAGGATAGGCAACTTTATCAACGGAGAGCTTCCAGGAAGAGTAACATCAGTAAGCTGGTGCGTGAATTTTTCAGGAGTAGAAGGGTGCAGGCACCCGCAGATGATCTATAGCGCAATCGGAAGATTTCTTAGTGCTGCGATACTCGGATTTGTGGGGCTTAAGGAGCGCAAAAAGGGATTCTTATTCGGACTAGGACTGATCTTGTTCTGCATAGAAAGGATGATCGTGGATGTATGGCGCGAGGATATGCTATATTTCGGGCTGACAACAGGACAGTGGCTGAGCATACCATTGCTGATAATAGGACTGTGGCTTGTGTTCAGAAAAGAGAAGAAAGATAAAAGAACAGATTTCAAGATGCCAAAATTAATGCTTGACTAGAACTCTTCGAAAACGCGTTCATCCCCAACTTTCTTTGTCTGGAAAAGACGCTTTTTCATATCAGGATTCTTATGGGCGGTTAACACTTCTCCTATAAAGAATATATGATCCCTTACCTTAACCTCGTTTTCCAGCCTGCATTCAAAATTAAAGGTAGCATCTGCAAGCAAAGGAGATTTTACATGCTTTGCAGGCAGAGTTTTTAGGTTAGTTTCAGTGAACTTGTCAACCTCATTTCCGTGAGTAGAGCCGAAAAGCCTGACAGCAGGCTCAAGTGCCTTATTGGGAACAGCAATAACAAATTCCTTTGAAGACTCGATAAGCTTATGCGTATGGCCTTTATCAGAAAGGCAGACCCCAATATAAGGAGGCTCCTTGCCCAGCTTAGTATACCAGCCAGCAATCATGCCGCTAGGCTTGTTATTATTGTCAATGGAGATGACGAATACAAAGTCATAAGGCATCATTCCATTAAAAGCGTCCTCAGCAGTTATCTCTTCCATGGAATGCTGTAAAAATAGGAGATATAAAAATGTGTCGAACACAAGAAATATAAAGGAGAGAAGGTCAATAAAGGATAATGGACTACAAAAAGCTAGGATTCAAGTGCGGACTGGAGATACACCAGCAAGTAGAAGGAAAGAAGCTGTTCTGCAACTGTCCGACAACCAATAGCACAGCAAAAGCAGATATACATGTAGAGAGAAGATTAAGAGCTGTAGTAGGAGAGCAAGGGGAATTAGACAAGGCAGCACTTGCAGAGATGGTAAAAGGAAGGAAGTATATCTATGAATCAGACAGCTCAGATACATGTTTAGTAGATTACGATGAAGAGCCTCCCCACAGCATAAATCCTGAGGCCGTTAAAGCAGCAGTACAGGCTGCAAAGATGATGAACGCACGCATAGCAGATGAAGTCCAGGTTATGAGGAAGACCGTCGTAGATGGAAGCAACGTGTCAGGCTTTCAAAGAACAGCGCTTGTAGCGATGGACGGCTTTATTGATACATCAAAAGGAAAAGTCAAGATCGACACTATATGCGTAGAAGAAGAGGCGGCGCAGAAAAAAGAAGAAGGAAAAGACTATGTTTTGTACAGGATAGACCGACTTGGCATTCCATTGCTTGAGATCGCTACTTCTGCTGATATCATAGACCCAGAACACGCAAAAGAAACAGCAGAAAAGATCGGGCTGATCTTGCGCAGCACAGGAAAGATGAAAAGAGGAATAGGAACTATCCGTCAAGATGTGAATGTTTCCATCAAAGGGCATCCAAGAGTTGAGATCAAAGGATTCCAAGACTTAAGATCGATACCAAAAGTCATAGATTTTGAGATTTCACGTCAGCAGAAAGAGAAAAAAGGAGAAAGCCATGTGCGAAAAGCAGAAGCAGATGGAACAACATCGTTCTTAAGACCAATGCCGGGAGCTGCAAGGATGTATCCAGAGACAGATGTGATGCCATTAAGAATAGGAGAAGTAAAAGTTGAAGAAGTTGAGATGATCTCAGACAAGATCAAAAGATATACTGATGCAGGACTGGCTGAGGATATAGCGAAGAAGATAGCAAAAAGAGATATGAGCAGATTAATTGATGAGCTGATATCCCTGAAGAATGTCAAGATAACATATGCTGTGGATGTAGTATTAGGAGCCGAACCAAATATCAAGAAGCAGTATGGCAAAGAAGTTAAGTTAACAGGAGATAATTTCAAAGAAGTACTTTCTAAACTGGATTCCGGCGAGATAGGAAAGGATTCTGTGCTAGAGATCCTGTTTAATCTAGGAGAAGGCAAGAAAGTAGACTATGCAAAGTATAAAGGAGCAGACGATTCTGAGATAGAGAAAGCTGTCAAGAAAGTTGTAGCTGCAAATAAAGGAGCCCCAGTAGGAGCACTTATGGGAATGTGCATGAAAGAATTAAGGGGAAAAGCAGACGGAAAGAAAGTGATGGAGATGATCAAGAAGCTAACAAAATAAGGAATTAAAGATTTTTCCAGACCCTATACAAATATCTCTTAGCGACCTGATAATATCTTGCAGCATTATCCTTAGTAAAAACCCCTCTTCTTGAAGCAAGCAAACCAGCCAAAGCAGCTTCTCCCTCCTGAGACCTAAATTCTCCATTAGCTACACCATAACAAATAGCAACCCGAATATTGCCCTGAGGAAAAAAATTGCTAACCTCCCGCTCAAGATCAGAAAAAACAGCAGAATGATGACGCAACCCTTCATTAATCTCAGGTTCATCATTAACAAGCCTAAGATGGGAATAAGTATACCATCCTAAAGAGCGGACAGCCTGCAGCATCTTAGATGAAAAATAACTATCCTTAAACAACTTCTCATAAAAAGCCAAGAAATAATCTGCAATAAAGGTTACTTTGCCTTCCCGCCTATCCATAAATATAAGAAAAGCTACCTTATTTAAAAAATTATTCAAATCAATCAGTACGACCTGCCAAAGAATCAATTAAATCTAAATGAGACTCAAACAATGTACACTCAGAACTATAAAAGTCACGGCCTTTATCTGCGGGATCATAAGGAACAGTACTATCAAAAGCCAAAGGATCAGCAATCAAATCAAGAGCAGTAATAACCTTATACCTAAGATCAAGAGCGCTAAGAGCGGTCTTTAAAACACAACCAGTGGCATTAATGCCAGCTAAAACCAGAGTATCAACCCCTATATTCCTTAGCTCAATATCTAAATTACTCCCATCAAAAGCAGAATCACGCTCTTTAGTCAAGAAACGTCTTCTAGAATGGGCTAAAATAGCATAACAAAGCTCAGGAACCACAGCCCCATCATTAACATAAGTAAGACCAAACACAGGAACACCTGCATTAAGAGAATTGATAAGCGAAACCTGAGCAGGAATCATAATACCTTTATCCTCCTGAGAAATATACCATAAATAGCTACCCTGCATATCGATCACTAAAACAGCAATATTTTCCACAATAAACACCTATCTAGTAAAGTCCAGCAAAATAGCGCTCCAGAGCATACTTTCGTCACTGATGTAGAATAAAGATCGGTAGGGTTTGCCTTTGGATGTGAAGACCTCTAAGAAATTGCTATGGAGCTTGACAAGGTCAAGATAAGTCTGAACATGCTTGTTGAAGTCACCATGCCTGAACTTTTTGAGGACTTCGATGTAGATGAGGCCTAGATGCATCCAGATCGAATTTACTTCATAGTTTGGGGCAAGCAGATCAGCGAAATGAAACTTGTGATATTTTTTTGTTGTATATTTTAACGGGAAAGGCGAATCAAGCCCTGCTTTCTTAATTGATCTAAGGCAGGAAGCGAATATGTCAGAATCTTCTATCAAGCCTGTCCAGAAAGGGAAAACGTTTGCGTCTCCAGCAACATAATCAAGCTTCCTAGTATCATCAAAGAAATATGAACCATTCCAGAAGTTTTGGATTATTAATTCTTTGTAATCAAACTTATCTAAAGGATTTGGAAGCCTTAAATTATCCAATTCTTTCTGAAGCAGGAAAAGCATGCAGTTATCATAGCATGAAGAAGAGCGCTTCGCATGATCCTTTATAGAAGAAACATGGATGTTCTTCTTTATCAAGCCAGTCTTTGGATCGATGAAGCAGGAGATGTATTCTTTTGTCTTTGAGATGATGAAATCCCTGTAACCATCGACGACATCAAAAGCCTTAGCTGTCCTCAGCGAGTATAATAACAATGGCAAGGAGTCTGCTGCAGGATAAGGGAAATCAAAAGGAACATTTTCGGGATTGATCGCAGTAGTGATCCTGTTGTGCTTGCCGAAACTGCCCAAAGCATATTTTAGAGTACTGATGCATTCTTTTTTGTAATCTAATTGCATTAGGGAAGATACGCAGAAGGCAAAATCTCTTGTGTAAAATTCACTGAAGTGGCCTAAACTGGTCTGAAAGAAATTATGCTTCTTGTTGTAACAATTGTCTACTATCTGCTTCAGTATCTCTTTCGGAGCACCTTTGTACTTCTTGAAACCTTTGGACTTAACTTTAACAGAACGCCTGAACATACGGAGCGCTTCCTTTAATTGTATCGATAACATTTAGATCAATCCTTTAGGACATGCAATTCAACATCTATGTGACTTTTGGAACCTGTGAAAGTCCGGTTATAAAGCTCAGCAGTATGGTTAAGCATCAACCTAGCAGGCTCGCTGCTCTTAGGGC
>CAZGIN010000007.1:10738-20684 GCA_964526585.1 uncultured Methanosarcinales archaeon | reverse complement strand
TGCATAATCGTGCTGGACGAGATACATTCAGCAGCATTCACAAGAAACCTCATAATACCTGTTCCATGGGTGATAAGAGCACTGTCGATATTTACAGTAATATTGATTGTAGTAACAATACAGGTAGGAGTGATAATGCTGATAGGACAAGGCATATTCTTCTTAGACATATTCTCAAAATTAGGGGTTCTTGTATTGCTGCTATTGCTGATGATAGGGATATACGCGATAATAGGCATGATATTTGCATATGCGATCCCAAACCCGACAACAGCGCTGATAGTATCTACATTTTTCCTCATAATCAACATATTTTTGTCAGGATTGGCATTCCCCCTTGAAAGGATGAGCCCTATCATGCTTGGAATGAGCAGGATGGTGCCGTTCACAGCAGGGATAAGCGCTCTGCAGCAGATAATATTCTATGATGTAGGAGTAGGACAGCTTAGAGGATACTTCTGGAACCTGATAGCCATATTTGCAGGAGCTGCAGTGCTGCTGCTGATCGTTTATGGATTATTCATGAGGAAGAGGACAAGAGGATAAGATGAAAACTATAGCAGAGATGATGGGAGTCCAGGAAATAAGAGAATACCTTAAGCCAGACAGATCCAGAAGACCGGAAGGAAGGACTATAGCATTCAGCATAAAAAACAAAGAGATGAAAGAAAGGTTCACCCAAGAAGCTATAGACATATTGGAAGGGCTAAGGGACTGGAGAAAGATAGCAAACCTGATGAGCCTGTTATTTGATGTGTTCATGAGCGAAAGAGACGATTTCCTGCCAAAGCATGACGGAATAAAGATGGCGCTGGCACAAAAGATAAGGCAGATAGGGCTTCCTAATGATGAAACCGAAAGAAGGGAATATGTGCATTTCGCGCTGAGCGTAGTGGGAGTGCAGCTATTCGTGAGAGAAAGCAGAGAGATAGAAGAAGCTGAGTACCATCATATATTAGGGCTTATCAAAAGAGCCAAAAGAGTAAAGAAAAGAGTAGAAGTCTGGCATGAAAGAGATATAAGAGAAGTTCTTAGGGATCTGAGCTGAACCTGTCAGTAATACTTTGCTATAATCTTTTCATACCTGCCGAAAGAGACTGAATAGGTTTTGTTTTCAGAATAAGAATCATGCATCCTGCCCCTTAACCTGTGCAGGATATCTTCTAACTGATCCTGCTTAGGCTGGCTAAGAGCCTTGTAAGCACTGCTTGCAGGTGATATAGTTCGAGTATCTGAGTCCATAATTCACTGAAAATTAGGGGCGTTTTTAAGGATTGTTGTGATTGTAAGATAGGAGCTAAGATAATATTTCTATATAGTAAATAAATAAAGAATCTCCACAGGAAATAAGGGGGTGTCAGTTGTCTCTGAAGCTGGATAACTGCAGAATCTGGGGTTTTCAGGCTTTGGTAAGCTGAAACTCTACGGGAAACAGCAGGGGCATATCAACTAGAAAACACAGAATGAAACATCAGATTGTTTATAAACAGAGAAACCAAATAAGGTTCTACAGGAAGGAAGACATGGGGTTGGGGGCCTTCCTGAAATAGACGAGAAATAGCAGCAAAAAAGGGATAAGCCCTTTTTAAACAAAGCATTTAAATACTTGAGGCCATTTATAAACGATTTATAAAGCGTCGGGGGTAATAAAATGGCAAAAGCTATGAAAAAGACTTCGAAGGCAGCAAAGCCTAAACAAGGAGTGAAGCCAAAAGCTACAGACAAACCAAGAGACATAGAAATCGTCAATATTGTAGTCAGCACTTCACTAGAGAAGGACATACCTCTGGAAAAGATGGCAGCAACCTTATCCAACACAGAATACAATCCAGAACAGTTCCCAGGACTTGTGATCAGGATAAAGGAGCCAAAGACATCAGCGCTGATATTCTCGTCCGGAAAAGTAGTGTGCACAGGCGCAAGAACTTTAGAACAGGTAGACCAGGCAATCGAGAAGATCAAAAAGAGCCTGCTGAAGATCGACGTGAAAGTAACGATCGACCCTGTGATAGAAGTGCAGAATATAGTAGCATCAGGAAGCATAGGCATGGCCTTAAACCTGAACACGCTAGCAATGAAACTGGACAACACAGAATACGAACCAGAACAGTTCCCAGGACTAGTATTCAAGCTAAAATCCGCAGGCGCAACATTTTTGCTGTTCTCAAACGGCAAGATCGTATGCACAGGAACTAAATCAGAAGAAGAAGTGCACAAAGCTGTAGACAAGCTGCTTGAAGTCCTGAAAAAAGTAAAAGCGTAAACAAGATAAACGCCCAACAAAAACACTAATAGCGGTAGCTGTATTCGGAAAAATGACTAGTGAAAGCGGAAAAAGCACTGGACATAGACGCAAAGGCAATATAAATAATCAAAGGGTATGACATTAAATGGAACCGTCAGAGTGGACGTTAGGGCTCTGCCCTCACCCAACCCGCGGCCAAGTGCAACATCAAGCAAAAGCTTGAGTTGCACGAACCTTAAAAAACAACAAGGGAAAGAATGGAACCGTCAGAATGGACAACAGAATTCGTAAAATTCTTCGAGAAAGTCTATGAAGAAGAGCTATTGAAGAGCATAGCAGAAGGAAAGCCCTTGATAGAAGTGGACTTCGCAGAACTCTCCAAATTCAATCCGGAGCTCGCCGAAGACCTTATAGAGAAGCCGGAAGAAGTCATAGAAGCAGCAGAATTCGCAACAAAACAGATCGAAGGAAACAAAGGCATCAAAGTAAGATTAGTGAACGTCTCAGGAAGCCAGAAAATACTCATAAGAAACGTAAGAAGCAACCATCTTTCCAAACTTCTTGTTATAGAAGGGACTGTACGCCAAAAATCAGACGTAAGGCCACAGGTAACTGAAGCAAAATTCGAATGCCCCAGCTGCGGCAACATACTGAACGTATTGCAGCTAGACGAGAAATTCAAGGAACCTTCAAAATGCGGCTGCGGAAGAAAAGGAAAATTCAGACTGCTGCAAAAACAATTCGTGGACGCCCAAAGCTTAGTATTAGAGGAAGCATCAGAAGACCTAGACGGCGGAGAGCAGCCAAAAAGGATGAGAGTACTGCTGAAAAATGATCTCGTAAGCCCTCTTTCAGAGAAGAAAACCAACCCAGGAAGCAAAGTGACAATAGTGGGAGTGCTAGGAGAAGTGCCGATCACATTAAGAAGCGGAGGACAAAGCGTAAGATTTGACATAATATTAGATGCAAACAACACTGAAGCAAATACAGAAGAATTCTCAAACATAGAGATATCAAAGGAAGATGAAGCGCAGATAAAAGAATTCGCCCAAGACCCAAAACTATACGAAACATTAGGCAAAGGGATAGCGCCAAGCATATACGGGCATGAGCTGATAAAAGACGCATTAGTGCTGCAGCTGATGGGCGGAGTAAGGAAGAAAAGATCAGACGGAGTTGTAACAAGAGGGGATATGCACGTACTCCTCATAGGAGACCCAGGATCAGGAAAATCCATGATGCTCAAAAGGATCAATGTAGTAGCTCCAAAAGCAAGATTTGTATCCGGAAAAGGAGTAAGCGGAGCAGGATTGACAGCTTCAGTAGTTAAAGACGAGTTCATGAGCGGCTGGAGCCTGGAAGCAGGAGCTATGGTATTAGCAAACAAAGGGATCATCTGCATCGACGAACTGGACAAGATGAGCAACGAAGACAGGGCAGCCATGCACGAAGCACTTGAAGGACAGACGATCACTATCAGCAAGGCTAATGTACAAGCAACATTAAGGTGCGAAACAACAGTACTGGCAGCAGCAAACCCAAAATTTGGAAGATTTGATCCATACGGAACGATAGCAGAACAGATAGACCTGCCCCCAACACTGATAAACAGGTTTGACCTCATATTTCCGGTAAAAGACCTCCCTGATGAAACTCACGATGCAAGGCTGGCAAAATTCGTATTGGACTTACACAAAGACACAGAAGAAAAAGAAGAAGTTCTGCCTACAAAATTCATAAGAAAATACATAGCATATGCAAAACAGAACATCTTCCCAAAACTGAGCACCGCAGCTATAGATGAGATAAAAGGATATTACCTCCAGATGAGAAGCTCAGGAGGAAAAGACTCAAAATCAGTGCCGATATCAGCAAGACAATTAGAGGGGCTCATAAGGATGAGCGAAGCAGTAGCAAGGACAAGACTATCCCAAAAAGTAGAGAGAAAAGACGCTCAAAAAGCGATCGCACTGATGGACCACTGCCTAAGGCAGATAGCATTTGACGAGGAAACAGGACAGATAGACATAGACAGGATAGCGACAAGCGTTCCAGCAGCGCAAAGAAACAAGATAATGACTGTCAAAGAGATAATACACGAGCTTGAGAAAACAATAGGAAAAGCCATCCCCATAGAAGAGATAATGAAAGCGGCAGACGCAAAAGACATGAAAGAAGCAGACGTAGAAGAAGCCATAGAAAAGCTGAAACGAAGCGGAGACCTGTTCGAGCCAAGGAAAGGATTCTTGTCGAGGATATGAGATCTGTTAAGATGTTGTCTGATTAAAATTGCTCTCAACAAGACCTTCAACATCATAATTTTCTGACAACTCAAGCAAGGATTCGCAGTTCTTCTTCAGATATTTGTTGACCACATTGTCGCACATATCAGGAGTTGACTTTCCCTTCAAGACAAAATTGATCATGTAACAATTATCCTTCCTGCCATCACTCTGAATATATACACAGAATAAAGGATTATCGTACTTTGCTGCTATCGCGTCAAAGCATTCATCTGCCTGAGAAGATTCAGGAAGAGAATTACACAAGTTGCCTGCATCATTAGGATCCATATCTTCGGATTTGACGCGATCGATGATCTCTTCAGGAGATTCTTCAGATTCGTTTGCTGGAGGAATGAAGCCGGTGCAGTCTGCTGCGCATGATTCAGATGATTCTAAAGATTCACAGATATCATTGCCGCAGCAAGGGATGATAGGAGAATAGACGCACTCATAATTGGTATCAGGGCTGCAGATCTCTTCAGTGCACTTATCATTATCATCACACGAATCAGGGCAAGATTGGCAAGGGGAGCATCTTCCACCGCAATCAATGCCTCCTTCATCGCCGTTCATGATGTTGTCAAAGCAATCACCAGTATCTTCTATTACTTCTGAGCCAGTTGAAGAGGCTTCTTCGGGCTTGCCGATAATCTTCAGCGGAAGATCATCCCTAAATTGAGAACCCTTGTAAGCTATGCTTGACCTTAGATAGTATGATCCGGACTGGACTGTGTCAGGTATGTCGAACGAGACCTGCATAGAATCCGATCCGGGAGAAGAGGATCTTGAATCTGATGCGACAACACTGCCTGAAGAAGACAACAACCTGATATCAACAGTAACAGGATCAGAGATCGTGTCTCCAAAGGATAACGTGTATGTGAAAGTGCTTCCTGCATCTATCTCGCTAGATGTGCTTGAAGAATAAAGACTTATTTTAGGGCCTCCTGTCAACAGTGCAATCAGGAGAATTATGAGAAGAACGCCAACAAGGACTCCAGCTGAGAGCATAAGAAGCTTAGGAGAAATGCTGATCTTGAATCCTCCTGCTAGCTTCGGCCTTGATATCAGAGAAAACGCTTCCTCAATAACCTGAGGCGCATAGCCATATTGGGCCAAATACTGCCTGAGCTGGACTTCAGTATACCCAGCCTGAAGCTGCTGCTGGATGTAATTCGCCAGAGCTGCTGCCTGAGGGGATGCCATACTGGTTCAGGAGAGAATTTGATATATAAATGCTTTGGAATCGAAAACTATTAAATTAGGCAAAAGAATCCTAAAAACAGGGGGAAGCATGGAACAGCCAAGAGAACAACAACAGAGACAGGTAGCATATATAACAAGCATAGCAGAGATAGAAAGAGGGCACTACATCAAACAGGAAGGATGGCAGCCAAGCTATGTAAAATCAGGAAACAGAGAGCTGTCAAGAGTAAACCTGATAGGAGTAATAGTATCAACACAAGAAGATGCTGGCTTGAGGACTGCAATGTTTGATGACAGCACAGGCATGATAGAGCTCATATTCTTCGAAAAATTCGAGAATCTGATGACAGGACAGCTTGTAAACCTCATCGGAAGGGTAAGAGAGTATAACGGCAAAAAGGCGATAATGCCAGAGATAATCAAGAAACTATCAAACCAAAAATGGGTGCAAGTAAGAGCACTTGAGCTTGATGAGATGAGGAAGGATGTCAAAGCAGAGGAGTATAGTGCTTCAGAAAATGTTGAAGGATCAGAAGACTTAGGATCTGTTGAAGAAGAAGTAATCGGCGAAGAAGAAAAGATGGAGCCTAATGAGAAATCAGAGAACAAGTTCGAAAAAGCATGCAGGATAATAAAAGAAGCTGACAAAGGAGACGGAGCAGACTTCCAGACAGTGATAGAACAAGGAGCAGAAGAAAAGATAATACAGCAGCTTCTTACAGAAGGAGAGATATTTGAGATAAGCCCAGGAAAACTGAAAGTTCTTGAGTGAAAAATTCTTAGAAAAGCAAAGGCGTCACATAAACCTCAAGCAAAGCAGCACCAACAAGCACTAAAGCTGAGATGAATATAAGCCAGGATGTATCCTTGATGATCTTATAAAATTTAGTAGTGCCGAAATCATGGTTGATGACAGCGATAGAGATTATGCCGCCAGCAAGGCCTGCGATGAAATAAGCTATGATCTCAGGGATGCCGTGGATGCTATACCTCAGCAAACCAAGAGAAACAACCTTGAAATAAGTTGAAGTACCAGCCCAACCAAGATAAGAAGTGGCTTCAGCAAGCTTAGACCTTATGAAATTCCCCAAAGCAGCAGCAATAACAGAAGCGTTCCATACTAAAATGAAGATAGCCCCAGCCCCATAAGCGAAAGCGAACAATATGCAGAACAACAACACCTTAAGATTATTCAGCAAAATTTTTATGAATATAGAATGATCAGCCATGACACTGCCTGTCAAACCCTTGTTTATGCTGGTGATAGTATCAGCCTGGACAGCAAACAAAGTTGAAGTGACATCAGGAGGGAGCACAACATACCAAAAAGCAAAAGATACTGTTATGCCGAGGAATAGGTACATAAGGTTGCGTATGGCCCTTGCGTGTTCAGATAGAAGCATCGATTCCTTATCTATCAAACGATCCTTAAGCTCCTCAAGCTTCATTATGGCATACATTATAGGGATGCAAGCAAGAACAGTAAGGAACACCATCAACAAGCTTGAGTACTGCCTGAAAATCCAATAGCTCAAGATTATGGCTACAGAGCTGTAAAGGATCCCAACAAGGAACATCCTATGAGGGGTTTTCTCAATTCTGAAAGGATTAATGAGAGATTCCAAAACCATATCCAAAAAAATGCTGAGTTGAAGTTTAAAAGCTTATCGTTTTTGGCACTTTTTGCCCTCATAGCACAAACCTTTTTAAACAAACTTCGGTTCTTCTCAACTATGGACTACGAAGAGATGCTGAAGAAAGCGAGGCAGGAGATGCCTGAAAGCGTATTTGAAAAAGAAAGATACGAGATACCTAAAGTGATGGGACATCTGCAAGGGAACAAGACAATCATAAGCAATTTCCAGCAGATAGTGGATGCGCTAGGAAGGCCAACAGAGCATGTCCTTAAATACATACTGAAAGCGATCGCTGCGCCAGGAGGGGTAAAGAGAGACAAGCTCATAATAGGATCAAAAATACCAGCATCAAAGATAAACGGCGCAATCAGGAGCTACGCAAATGAATTCGTACTATGCGCAGAATGCGGAAAGCCGGAAACAAAGATAGAGAAAGAAGGCCAGCAAAGATTCATAAGATGCCAGGCATGCGGAACAAGATATCCGATAAAAGGATAGATCAGAGATATTTTTCTTATAGGATACTTAACTAAACCAAGACTTAAGACCAGACTGAACTTCCTTCTCTTTTCCAAAAACATCCTCGATCATCTGCTTTGTGATGAGAAGGTTCTGCTGAAGATAAGGAGCTAGGTTATACTTCTTAGCAAGATCAAGCGCAGGCTGCAGGTATTTTATGACACTGCCTTCAGCGACAGTGAACAGTATCTTGCCCCCACAGGAAGTGCATTTTCCGGCCAAAGGAGGACGCCTAAACTTCTCGTTGCAGTCAACACAACGAAATATTTGAGTAGAGAACTTCCTCAAATTTCCTTTTGTATCCTTCATGAAATGCTTTTCTATCACCAATCTTGCGACATCATCAGCATCAACAGCGACAATACGATCAGCAAGATCCATCTGGCCGTCCATCTTCTCCTTCATGCTTGGGAGAGTCTTATAAGCAGAACAAAGTATGCCTGCATTTATGCTTGAAGTATCATGCGTAAACATCATGCCTTCATACTGCTTAGGAGTGTTAAGGAACTGCTCTATCTGAGGAAGCTTCACTTCCCAAGGCATCTTGTACTCAAGAGCCGCATTGTACAACGCAAGCGGATACCTTGAGCCGATATCAAGATGGAATACCATGTCATCAACTTCAGTAGGATAAAGATAGGAAGTAGCAACAAGAGGAGCATCCTGAGTTGCGCCCCTATGCGCAGGAAGATACCCCCTAGAAAAGTTAAGGAAAGCATCAAGTATGAGCATAACGCAAGCTTCGTCGCCGTCACAATCACGCCTCGTAGCTGCATGCAGAAGAGGATGGGCAAACAAAACCTGAGATTTTGAAAAACCTATGATGCGGCCTATGATAGCTCCAGAAGTGTGCGGAGCCAAGCACATGACAAGATGCCCGACAAGATCATCTGGAGAATTAAGATTATAGAAACGATCCTGCGAGTAAACAAATTCCAGAAGATCATCGACAAAATCAGCTGTCCTCTTCAATATATTATCAGCACCTTCCTCAGCAGCACCCTCACACCTTGGAAGAACAATATCCTGAGGCTTAAGCTCAAGGATCTGATCAGGAGACTCAAGAGGAGCATGATATATATCTTTAGAATAGCCAAGCTCTTTGAGCTTTTCAAGAGTGGTTCCGATCTCTCTTGGCTTGAAATGCGTGATAGGAAGCTGAGACATATCATACCTTATAGTACCATCCTTGTTGACATAGAGATCGTGCTTAGCCCTCAATATGCCCTTGACCAAATGCTCAGGAACATGGTGCTCATTGCTTGTCCCCCTGACACCTTTCACAAGATCAGGAGACATCTTAAGCTGCGAAAGCTGCAAAGCAGAATTGTAATAATGCACGATATCTATAGGGCGGGAGCTATATTGCCTGGTCTGGCCAGGAACTTCTGTATCTGAAACGGACTTGTTAGGATTCAGATATCTTTTAATGCATCTTGCCCCGCAAGTCTCGCAGACAGGATAGATAGTTTCCTTAGCGCAAGACTCACAATAGAAGAGAGGGAAATCAGCAGTGACTTTTCCGGCGCTGACAGCAGACTGGAAACTACGCAGACGGCCGCCTTCAGAGCTGACAGGAAACAAGACATGAGGTGATCCAGTCAATTTTCGCATCTTGCCCTTCTCGGGCCGGCCCATCCTTGCGCCGATAAAAGTTCCTGAACGATCCCTGAACTTGATGCTTGAGAGCTCATTGATAACAGCCAAATTAGACTTATCCTCCAAAACAATAGAAGCGAGCTTTTCTTTTGCAGCTGATGCACTTACAGACAATCCAAAACAATAATCGAAAACAGAAGCGTAATCCTTCTCTATCACTATAAACTCCTTATTCACAAGAATGTGAAGGATGCCCATCTTCTCAAAAGATCCCTTCACCTCCTTAGAGAAAGGGATTATCACCTTTTGAGGAGAGCTTTCAGAAGACACCATATTAGCAGAGAACAATGCTTTCAAAAATGCCCTAAGCTGCTCTTTAGATATAAGGTTATAATGAGGAGAAAACAAAGGAAACATCGGAATCGAGAGATGCTTAGACAACAGGACGGCATTTT
>CAZGIN010000007.1:9582-10728 GCA_964526585.1 uncultured Methanosarcinales archaeon | reverse complement strand
CTGAAAGCCTGCAGTTAGGATTTGCCATGATGTCTTTTATGGTTTCTAAAGGGATTGCGCATACTTCTGAAATCTTTTCTGCATAAGAATCTAAAGAACCTTCTCCAAACTTTTCTTTTGCTGCAGCCTCGAGCTCCTGAACCCACCATTCATAACAATAGCCTGCAGGAACAAGAGGGTGAGCACGATTGAAAAAATCGCCGTAACTGATAAGCATATCCCCTAAAAACAGGATCTTTTCAATCTTATGAGAGTAGGATTTGGCCTTAGCTTCTGAATCCAATTGGGTGACGCTGCCGTCATTGAGCAAAACTATAGGGCCTTCGATAGTGTTGCAACATGTAACCGTCGCTCCTTTACCAGGACGCTCAGTCTTAAGCTGGGTGCCAACAGCAAGATACTTGTTAGATATGATCATAGTAGCAGGATGTATGCAATTGCTGCTGTATCCAGAAGTGCGGCCTCGGCCGTATCTTAACCTAAATCCTCCCGCACGGAGAGGATAAGTGAAAATAGGCCTGCCTGCAACCAAATCTTTTATGAAAGTATAATCCGGGCTGATCTTGGCTTTCTTCTCAGAGCCTTCAGCTTTAGGGGCTTCTCCCTTAGCCTTTATCCTCTTCTGAAGCTTTACAAACTCCTCCAAGAAATTCCAGTGCTCCATACCAAAATCTTTCCCCCACTTAGAAAGCTGACGCCAAACCTTGGGGGCTTTCTGCGCAAGGCCTTCGCCCATGACAAGGCAAACACCATTACGGATGCAGTTAGTATCGACACGGTCAAGATCCTTTCCCTGCGAAACTTCCATAGTCTCGGAAGCATCACCGTCGATCTGGACAGGAAGATGGCGCGCGAAAAAATCGATCTCCTCCTCACTAGGAAGATATTGAAGGTTAGTAACACGATCATGATAATCATAAAGCTCAGACTTGTATCTGGTAACTTCCCCTTCCTGAGGATCATAAGGGGCGTAACCCATCTTTTTGCGTACATAATCAGCGATAAGAACAGAAACAGAAGCCCCAGTGCCTCCGGCGCTCCTTATAGGCCCGGAGAAAAATAATGCCATATACTCCTTGCCGTCTTTTCGCTTCCTGAACTTTAATTCCACAAAACCCTCTAAAGGAGAAGAGACGGTTCCCATAG
>CAZGIN010000007.1:8826-9572 GCA_964526585.1 uncultured Methanosarcinales archaeon | reverse complement strand
AATTTCCATCGCTTCTTTCTTATCCTTGAACTTACAGAATTTCTCATTAGCTATCTCCTCCGCAATAATCAGGGAGATACGCCAATCAAGAGAGCCGTATTTTTTTTCCAATTCTTTGATGCGCTCAGATATACCGCTTCCGATAATCTGAGGAGCAGCAACGCTACATAATCCTTCAACACGCTCTGCCATGTCACGCACAAGAGGGATCTCAACAGTATCCTTAGGATCGATGCCTGCCGATCTTGCTTTTTTTGCGATCTCATGAGCATTACGAACATTCCGGCCTATCCAGGAAAAATATCCTTCCATATCCTTAGACATGATACTAGAAGAATTCTCAGGAAGATCGCTTTTCGCTTCCTTATTCTCTTTCCCTTCTTTGTTGTCTGTCATAGCGCTTCTCTTGATCTTTAGTCGTGAAACCTCAAGATCTTCACTTTTCTCGTCTTAAGATTAACGATAGGAACCCTTCCTGGCTCAGGATGCAGCCCCAGCTTGGCCTCAAAAGGCGTCTGGGATTCCCAGCAAGAGCCGCAAATCGTAGTGATGCTCTTGTACATCGCAACACTTGCCTTATGCACGTGCCCCGAAACAAAAAAATCAGGAACAGGACTTATGACAAGCGGGTCCTCATCAGGATCAGGAACAAACTGGGCCGAAGTATGCGAAGGAGCAAGATGGCGGCGCTGGATAAGATATTTCATTATCAGATCAGGATGATCAACCCCCCCAGCAGAACGCAA
>CAZGIN010000007.1:0-8816 GCA_964526585.1 uncultured Methanosarcinales archaeon | reverse complement strand
TATCAGCAAAATGCACAAAACTATAGCCGTGATACATCAACACATCAAAACCAGAAAAATCCTCGCTTGAAGCGATGTTGACAACAGAGGGATTTGAGACAAGCACCGCATTAGGAATTCTGTAGAGCGGTGCCGCGAAATTCTTATCAAAAATAGGCTGCGGCTCTGCAAGACGCACAGCATCGTGGTTTCCAGGGCACATGATCAAAGATATATGAGAAGGTATCTTCTTGAGAAGATCGGCACAAGCCTCATACTGCCGGTAAATATCAGGGATCTCGAGCTCCTCAAACTGGGAAGGATAGATCCCGACGCCGGCAACAAGATCGCCGCTTATGAAAATATATCTTACTTTAGAAGCTATAAACTTCTGCTCTTCGGTACCGGACCCCGCATTTATCCAATCAAGAAACTTCGCGAAGGCATCTTTTAGGAAAAGCTTGCTGCCGACGTGAAGGTCAGAAAGGAAGATAGCATATTCCTCAACAGGAGATTTCTTGAGCTCAGTAAAAGGAACGTCCGGGATGATTACAGTGTTGGCAAACACGACCTTGCCCGCACCAACACCGATAATGCCGATAACCTCATCGAGAGAGATGTCTTTGCCGACCTCAAAAAGATCCTTGCGGTTCTTGTTTATAACCACCTTGATTTCTCCGGTAGTGTCCTCAACAGCCATGATTATATTGTCGTTCTTGGAAAGCTGCTTATCTTTCACCATGCCGATAAGGCAGACCTGTTCGCGATCCTGCCTGGAACGGATCCTGCTTATCGAGATTACGCTGCCAAGCTCTGAACGCTGCTTTAGAAGCTCGCTGATCTTCTCATATCTAACCTTTAGGTGCGAGACAAAATCCTGAACATCAAACTTCTTAGGAAGCTTGGAATAAGATGAGACGACCTTAACTGAATTAAGGTTATGAGAGAGAGAAGAGGTATCTGAAGATGCAGTGCCAGGAGGGGCGTCTGTAGGCGCTGCGCTTGCGGGACCTTTCTTCTCTAAAGGAAGAGGCTCCTGCTTCACCATATCGCCTGACAGCACCAAAGAATCTTCCTCTGACTCAACAACCTTGCAGTATAACTTAGCCGCCTCATCAGGATCGTTCAAGGAATCGAGCACATCTTTAGTTATCAGCAAGCCGTTCTCGAGGAAATGAGAAACGATCCTCTTTTTGATATCAAGAGAAGATGACATGGTCACACCAGCTCAAGCTCTTCTTCCAAAATGCGCTTCATCTTTGCAGTAAGAGAGCTTGCTGTAGCGATAGCGATCTCACGGGTGCGGCCATACCTTCCTTTAGATATAACTCTAGTAGTGATCATGCCAAGCATGTCAAGCTCAGATATGACATCAGATACTCTTCTTTGGGTTAAAGGGCGGAGGTTGCAGCGGTCACAAACCTTCTTATAGAACTCATAGACTTCTCCAGTGAAAATAAATTTCTCATTATTGAAATTCAGGATAGAGAATAAAATCGCCTGGAACTGCTTTGGCTGAGACTTGGTAGCATCAAGCATACGATCCTGCTCGATCTTCTCCTCTGCCAGATCAATATGAGAGATCTCTACCTGCTTTTCACCAGCACGCTCAGCTATCTCAGCAGCTACTCTCAAAAGATCGATAGCTCTGCGCGCATCGCCGTGCTCTCGAGCAGCATATGCGGCGCACTTCTCGACCACCCCGGTCTGGAGCGTGTTTTCATTGAAAGCGATGCGCGACCTTGATCTTAGTATGTCCTGGATCTGGATAGCATTGTAGGGAGGGAAAACCACTTCCTCTTCGGATAATGAAGACCTTACCCTAGAATCAAGGTATTGGGTGACCATCAGATCATTAGATACGCCTACCAAGACAACCTTACAGTTCTTGAGCTCTGAATTGATCCTTGTAAGGTTATAGAGCACGCCATCGCCAGTCTTAGAGAGAAGCTGGTCGATCTCATCAAGGACAATGATTATAGTCTGGGATGCGGCGTCGAGCGCATCAAAGAAGATCTTGTAGATCTCGTCAGTAGGAAGGCCCGTGCTAGGGATAGACTTTCCAAACTCTCTTGCCAGCTGCGCTATGAGACGATATTCTGTATCTGCAACCTTTTTCAGCTTGCAGTTGAGATACACAAACTTTAGAGGGAGCTTTCTCTCTGCTGATACTGCTTTAAGATTTGCACCAATATGCTTTACCGTGAGGGTTTTTCCTGTACCTGTCTTACCATAGATAAAGATATTGGAAGCTTTCTCGTTCCTTAGGCAAGGCGCAAGGATCTTAGCTATGTTAGATATCTGATCTTTTCTGTGGGTTATGGTATCAGGGAGAAAAGAATCATTAAGAACGCTTTTATCTTTAAAGAAAGATTCCTTCGACAGAAAATCCTCAAAATAGCTTTTTAACTCATCCCCACCCATGATTCCAATAGAAATAAAGGTTGTTTAAATATTTGATGGTTGGGTCACACCTATGTTTCTTATGGAGATATATATTAGGATTTTTGTGTTTTGAAATAATTGATTTAGGAGATATAGGTATCTTTTGATTCAATAGCTGATGCCTTTCAGTTTTTGTTTTTGAGGAAAAAATAGGTTTTTGTAGTTTTCTTATATGTTATATATTTATTTTCTATATAGAAAATATATCTATAATATAATATTATAATATTATGAGTTCTACACGAAATCAGGGGGTGTGGGGTGTAATAACGAATATCCAAGGAAAAGTTTATAAATCGTAACGAGTTTCTAGTAGTTACAATTACAACTAGAATCAAGGTGACCGATGCCGTGGGTGAGGGTGATGAGCATACGGAGTGTGAATAACATGATTGTCGAAAATGACTTTTTGAACAGGCTGAAAGACTTTGGGTTGAATACCTATGAGAGCAAGCTATGGGTAGCATTACTTTCAAGAGGAGTAAGCACAGCAGGAGAACTAAGCGATATAGCAGGAGTTCCAAGATCAAGAAGTTATGATGTTTTAGAATCTTTAGAGAAAAAGGGCTTTATAGTGATGAAACTAGGAAAGCCAATCAAATACATCGCAGTCCAGCCAGCAGAAGTTGTGGAAAGAGTACAGAAGAAGATCAAGACAGACGCTGAGAAACAGGCTCAGATGATAGAAAATCTGAAGAAAAGCGAGGTTCTAGGAGAGCTAAACACACTCCACACACACGGCCTAGACCTTATCGATCCTACAAACCTGAGCGCAGCACTTAAGGGAAGGACAAATGTATACCATCAGATGGAAACAATGATCAAAGGCGCAAAGAAGAGCGTCTTGATAATGACCACAGAGGAAGGCCTTGTAAGAAAAGCAAAGTCACTTAAAAAATCCTTAAAGAAAGCGCAGGAAAAAGGAGTAAAAGTAAAGATAGTATCTCCTGTAAAGATGATCAAGAACAAAGAGTATGCAGGCCTTGCAGAGATGAAATATTCTGCAGACGCAAGCTCAAGATTCTGCGTTATAGACAACGAAGAGATATTGTTCATGCTTATGGACGACAAGGGAGTGCACCCAACATACGACATAGGGATATGGGTCAAGTCACCTTACTTCGTCAAAGGCTTTATGCAGATGACAAAGAATTCTTTAGATTAAATCTTAAACTGGATTTCGTTGGTTTTGGAATCCAAAACCTTTTTATACTCTTTCAACTGTATGCTCTTAAAGAGGTGAATATATAATGGCTACAGACCCATTGATACTTGTTACATTATCAGTAATTCTAGGAACGCTTGCAGCGATAGTATACAGCCTGAGAGTCCTGATAATATTAGAAAGAAGGATCGCAAGGATGGAACTGCATATCGAAAGGATGGCAGACCAGATCGTGAAAGGTGAAGCAAAGCTTGCAAAAGGATTGAAGAAAAAGAGAAGATAAAACTTTATTTTTTCTTGACGCTTTTTTCCAGCTCTCCAATCTGCTTCTGGATATCCGCTATCTTCTTGGAATTATCTTCCATCTCTAAAAGCTGGCCGCACTCAGGGCACTTATAGCCGAAGTTTGTAGCCTGCTCGAAATCAAGCCTGATGCAATTAGAGCCGCAAGTAAAGAAATTCTCATGATTTTCACGCTTAAGACGCTCATAAAGAGCCTCTATGCGCTTCTTCTTAAGGTGAGACATAAGATAGCTTACCCTTTTAGCGTTAAAAGTCCAATAATAGATATACCAGCCTTTCTTCTTGTCTTTCTTCCTTACAAAAGATACTAAGTTAGCATCGTACAGGCGATAAAGGCGGTTTCTGGTAGCGTTAACCTCTTCCTTCATCTTTTCAGCTAGCTCGAACTCAGAAACATTTTTCTTATTCTTTAAAGTCTTTACAAGTGGAACTACATCTGGGCCGGCTACTTCAGTTATGACCTTCTCTATCAGTTTTTCTGTGACTGCCATTTTCGCAAATACCTCTAATACCGCTCTTCACCCAGTTTCACCCCAATTTGCTACTATGTAGTATCACTGGTAAGTAACATTTATAAATCTTTCGTTTATTTTTGTTTAAAGTTTTAGGATTTTTATTAATAAATCGAAGAAATATAAGCCTATTCTTTTGCAATAATACTGTCAAATCCAAAGCCTCTAGAATAGGCCTCTGCCCTCGGTATCATGAAGTTTTTATCGGTTTCCTTAAGGTTGTGCAAGAAAAGGAAAGTCCATCCTTGCCTGTTGAACTTGACTGCTATTATAGGGATGGCCTGGGCAGTCTCTGCAAAAAGTTTTAGCTGCTGGATATCCTCTTTTGGAATGTACTGATAATCAGTCTTGGAAACCTTGCATTCGATCGCATACAGCTTGTTGAGCTTCATCGCAACAATGTCGGGGCTGGGGAACTGGGAATTTCCAGAGCCTGCTACCCTTACTGCAGCCCAGCCATTCTTCCAGAACATGTGGATAAGCTCGCGCTCTGCGTTGATGCCTTTTGATTTTAGGCTCACAAAACAACCTCCATGAGATCTTCAGCAGCTTCAGAATTAGGGAAGATCTTCTTCGCTTCGTCCACAAGAGGTTTCACATCCTTGTATCTAGCGCTGAAATGAGTAAGGATAAGCTTTTTTACATTATTCTTTGCAGCGCATTCGGCAGCGTCAAGAGAAGTCATGTGATTAAACTCTTCTGCTTTTCTTCTTAGATCTGAGGAATATGAAGCTTCTGAAATGAGGAGATCAGAATCTTTTGCTATCTTGTCCATGTTATCACATCTTATCGTGTCAGTGATTATCCCGATCTTTTTACCGTCGACAACTTTTGTTACATCTTCAGGCTTGATCAGCTTTCCTTTATGCTTGACTGAAGTTCCTCTCGATAAAGCACCTATCAAAGGCCCTGGAGACAATCCAAGCTCCCTTGCTTTTGAAAGTATGACTTTTCTCCTGTTCTTCTCCTTGAAGATCAAACCTAAACACGGAACAGAATGGCTGAGCTCAACAGCTTCCAGCAAGAAATTTTTCCCTTTAAAGAAAACTCCTTCACTAACTTCTTCAACCTTGATATCGATAGATATGTCTGACTCGTAAACTTTTCTGAGCATATCCATGCGCTCTTTTGTGCCTTTAGGGCCGTATATCGTTACGGATCTGTTAGGGGCAGTAGCAGAAAGGCTCTGCAATACTCCAGGAATGCCCAAAGTATGATCCCCATGCCAGTGTGATATAAATATTCTTGTTATCTTGCTCAAAGGAATCCTAGCTTTTGTGAACTGCCTTTGTGTTCCCTCGCCGCAATCTACTAAGATCCCTTCAGTATCATACCTAATGAAGATTGCACTATGGTTCCTTTTCTTTGTAGGGACCATGCTTCCTGTTCCGAGGAAAGTTATTTTTATTGCCATAACTACAGTTCTTGCTCTAAAGTTTATAAAGTTGATGGCCTAGATGCAAAGCGGTGAGAAGAGAACAATAATAGAAAAAGATGCCTCACCAGATCAGTTAAAGACTTCCTTGGCACTTCTTTCAGCAGTCTTTCTCCACACATCTTTCAGCCTATCTTTCTCAGAAAGCTCCAGAGTAGAGCTGTCAATCGCTGCATACAAAGCAGATTCCATGCTGGAATATTCAGGAACAAACCTAAGGACTTTCATATTTCCTCTATAAATCTGCTGCCTGCCCGCAGGCACGCTGGCATAGATCATAGGCGTTCTAGCCTTAACCCTCTGTGCCAAAGCATACGCATACTTTTTCACAAGAACATTATAGACACGCTCTTGCGACATCGGAGCGTCGCCTTTCCTGGACAAATAGGAGAAAACCGTCTCTGTAACCAGAGGGTGGGTTTCAGGGAGGTCTGCATTCCTGATCTTTTCCATAAACTGATAGCATTTGCCTAATATTTCTGCATCTGCAGCCATCCTCTTAAAGCGCTTCAAGTCAAACTTTCCATTAGTAGATATAAGCTTATAGTTGAGATCCTTCCACACTAAGGGAAATATCTCTTCGACTGCAGTAACTATAAAATCTGGGGTGTATTCTTTTACGAGCCTTTGATCAGGATTAAGGACCGGCTGTTTTTCATCTGCTTTTCTTAATAGATATGAAGTAAAACCATCCTCTGCCAAGGCTACAGCCCCTTTTCTTCCGAAGACTTCCTCTGCAGCATCTCCGACAAGATCGCAGGATTCTTTGATCATCTTAGATGACATGACAGACATCATCTGCAGCCATCTCTGCCTAAGCCTCATGGCAGGGTCAAGCCTATCTTTTTCTGTGCCATACATACAAAGAGCATACTCCTCAGTAATCCTACTGATCTTTGACGGATCCTGCTTAACCGCATTCTTCAGGCGCTTCAGGAAGATCTTCTGATGAAGGTTATACGCCTGCTCCAACAGATCCTCTCTAAACTCTTCCTCAAGAATAATACCATACTTTTCTTCAATACCCTCAGTTATAGCCTGGACTTTAGTTTTGTAATTTCCTGCATCAAGATCAGAAAAAACGCAGCTATGTACCTTGTCTGAAGCTAGCTTCATAGCGATCCCATATTCTTCTCCGTCAATATTCAGTCCTAGTGGATGATCAAAACCTCTTGTCTCAAGTATCTCTTCCAGTTCAAATTCTAGATCCTCAGCCTTAGGCCTGAACCCTGAGATGCTGTTTGCTTCTGCTAAATATTCAAGCCTTTCCTTGCCGAATCTTTTGAACACCTTCAGTAAAGGAGTGTGAATAATATCTTCATAATCTGATTTTGGAAAACTTAATCTTCCTACAAAAGACTCTCTTTTCTTAGCAAGATTTTGTGCTGTATCCGCAGCTCGTGCAAGGGTTTCTAAAGAAGGATTGTTTTGCGCTTCTTCTATAGCATCCCGAAATGCAACAAATTCCTTAGCATCAACCTCACTAGCTATGTATCTTGGGATAAAGACCCTGTAAACACCTGACAATCCTTTTCCTAAGAAAGAAAATCCTCTTCCTGCAGTTCTTAATGGTCGAAATTTCATTTTGTAACCCCTCAAACATATGCTAAGCATGGATAGAGCGGCATACTATATAAACCTTACTATTTTTACTACTCTAAAGTGGCATATGATAGAAAAGCTTTTAAAGCAAACAAGGAAAATAGGATAAAATGACGTCTTATCTAATCGACCGCGCGAACCAGGAATTCTGGAGACTATGGAAGACAGGCCACACATCAGAAGCGATAAAACTGAAAAAGATCAGAGCAGAGGATATAAGCTGCGGGATTATTAAAGCGGAGTTGGAAAGACTGAGCCAACTTGATTTTGGAGCTAAAGAAGGAAACAACCTTCTCGAAGCATTGGCCCGAGGCATGGTTTGTATAGCAAAGAGGGGAGTAGCTCTCTTAGATGTAGGATATGGTCCTTTTTCAGAAGAACCATATCTGATGCACAGAGGCATAATAAGCCTTGCTCCATGGGGATTAACCGGTTTCGGAAAATATGGGGTATTCGGATCGCCAGATGCCAAAATGCCTACATACCTTACACCTAAGAGCATGATGGGAGAGCAGGAAAGCGCGCCAGGTCTTGACGCAGAAGTCAAGACCGCATACATATGGGTAATCTCAAAAGAACTATCAGAAAGAAGAAGCATATTTGCAGATCCGAAAACGATACATTCTCCTGGGAGCGAAGCAGATGCGGGACCATTATGCTCAAGATACTTTGTATTGGGAGGGATCCCAAAGGAAGCTATCAAGTCTATCAGGATAATGAGATAACAGCCCCTTTTCTTTCACTTCAAAATTTGCGAAGACTTATAAACTAAAAGACAAGAATATTCCTCATGGCAGAAAAAATAAAGGTAAAAGCTTTGTATCAAGACGAAAGGATAGTCTGCGAAGACTCGAATGAAGCAAGAGAACTGTATGACAAAAACAGATTTGGAGCAAAACCAGGCGGCAAAAATGTATATCTAGGGATAGTCGAGACATTATATTTGGTAGAGAAAGAAAGATTAGAATTATTTGGCGGAAGAGGAAAAGAGATCACATTTGACAACCTTCTCAAGAAGACAAAGAAAAAAGAGAAAGACATCTGGATAAGATATGTTGTCTACAGAGATCTTCGTGACAGAGGATATATAGTAAAGACTGCCTTGAAGTTCGGCGCAGAATTCAGGGTATATGACAGAGGGATAAAGCCAGGAGAAGACCACGCAAAATGGATAGTCTATCCGGTTTTTGAAAGGCATTCCCTAACATGGTATGAGTTCTCAGCAAAGAACAGAGTTGCGCATTCTACCAAGAAAAGGCTGATGATAGGAGTTGTGGACGAAGAAGGGGACGTATCCTATTGGGAAGTGAAGTGGACAAGACCATAATCTATATAAAGCATTTTCTTATCTGAATTTTTATGATAAAGCGGGATA